>DATJKB010000224.1:0-9254 GCA_035491875.1 Pyrinomonadaceae bacterium
GATCATGTTTGTCGAGCGTTTTGAGATAGTCCTGCACAGTTGCCGAACGCAAGTCTTCAGGAACCATACTTTCAACATGAACTTCCTCCATCTCCACCTCAAGACCCATCTCTCTAGCAAGAATGATGAGCTTACGTACCACATCTACACCCGATAGGTCTTCGCGCGGATCAGGTTCAGTCAGACCCAGCTTGTGGGCCTCACGCACGATCTGCGAGAACGTACGCGTCCCATCGAGCGAGTTGAAAATGTATGAGAGCGTGCCTGAGAGCACACCTTCGATCTTGATTATTTCATCTCCTGTCTCGATTAGACCCCGAAGCGTTGAAATAATCGGAAGGCCGGCCCCCACGTTCGTTTCGTAAAGAAAGTAACGCTGATGTTTGCGTGCGGCTTCGCGCAGGCTGCGATACGCAGCAAGCCGGCCCGCGTTGCTCTTCTTGTTGGGTGTAATGATGTTGATTCCCCTGGACACCCATTCTTCGTAGTTCTCGATCAATTCACCACTCGCTGTCGCATCGATCACTACGGTGTGTGGCAGGTGAGGCGCGTGAACGTGGTTGATAAAGCGTTCAATATCGGCTCCCGTCGAACTCGCAGACAATTCGTCGCTCCACTGATCAAGATTTAGGCATCGATCGTTGAGAATCATCTTGCGGCTGTTCATGATGCCACGCACACGCAAATCTATACCCCGATGCGCCCGGAGATCTTCAACACGCGTTCTAAGTTGACCCAGGAGCGTATTTCCGATCAGTCCCGTTCCTATCACGCCGATCGAAAGAGTCTGGCTCGACAGATAAAATGCAGAATGCAAAGCTCGCAGGGCTTTTGTCGCTTCATGCTGTTCAATAACAGCGGAAATGTTACGTTCTGAAGATCCTTGCGCGATCGCCCTCACGTTCACTCCTGCTTTGCCGAGCGCGCTGAAGAATTTCCCGGCCATGCCCTGCTGTTCAATCATCCCGTCGCCGACCATTGCAACGATGCAGCAGCTCTCTCGCAGGCCCACAGTCTGAATTTCGCCTCGGTGCATTTCAGCGAAGAAGTTTTGCTCAATTGTTTTCCTGGCGAGCTCTGCTTGAGCACGCGGCACGGCAAAGCAGATTGAATGTTCTGAACTCGCCTGGGAGATCATGACAATTGAGACATCGACCGCACGCAGCGCCCCGAAAAGTTTATGGGCCACGCCGGGTATGCCGATCATTCCAGTGCCTTCCACATTAATCAGCGCCATGTCCTCGACTGCAGCGAACCCCTTGATCGGCAGGTCGGATGGTGAAGACGCCGATATTTTTGTACCGGGAGCTTGAGGCTTGAAAGTGTTTCTGATCCAAACGGTGATGCCGTTTGCGATCGCCGGTGACATAGTGTTCGGATGGATCACCTTTGCTCCGAAGTACGCCAGCTCGGCAGCCTCCTGATAAGAAAGCTCGGGTACAACAACCGCATCTGGGACTCGGTGTGGGTCTGCGCTGAACACGCCGTCAACATCTGTCCAGATCGTTACCGAATCCGCTCCTAACAAGGCGGCGAAGATCGAGGCCGAGAGATCACTACCGTTTCGCTTCAGGGTTGTAGCAACTCCGTCGTTTGTAGAAGCGATAAATCCTGTGATTACCAGCAAGCCGGTATCAGATTGCTGCGCCTGCCACGCTTGCAGCTTTTCTCGCGAAACCTGCCAATCGACTGCGACGCTGTTCGCATTTGGCTCAACCACAAGAACCTTGCGCGCATCCAGCCAATGCGCGCCGTCACCTTGCGATTGGAGATAGGCGTGCATCATTTGAGCTGACCACAGTTCACCATGCCCGGAGACGAATTCAACGATTCGATCAGGAGCGAGTCGTGTAATCCAAACACCTCTGAGGACTTCTTCGATAGCGCTGAAATCGGAATCGATAGTTTCTCGGAGCCGCTCGTCTTTCAGTTGTAGTCCGGCGATCGTCTCAAGATGTCGGTCTTTTATGTCTTGGAGCTTGGGTAAATAAGACTTGTCCTGGTTGGCCGCTAGTGTCACTGATTGGATGAGCGTGTTGGTAACACCACTCATCGCGGAAACTACCACTGCTGAGCGCTGATCTGAGGCTCGGGAGAGAATGATTTCAGCGGCGGCTCGATAGCAATTGGCGTTGGCGAGGCTTGTACCGCCAAACTTGTGAACTGTCCATTCTGAAGTCATGCGCTGCGCGGCTGAAATGTCGCTGAGAAAAGATTTCAGGGTTACGGTAGTTCAATTCAGCAAGCTTGGCAAAACAGTTGTGTCAAAACTCGAGTTTGCCCTGGGGTTTCGTTCGTGTTAGTTCGTGTGATTTCGTGGATCGCTCCGATCTCGCGGACATAACGGACTTCCACGAAATCACACGAACTAACGCGAACCTAAATTGATGATTCTTGATTTATGAGTGCTGACGTTCCCACGGATGAAGTCGGCTTGGGCGTCGGAGCGAATTTGGTGTGGCCCCTGTCGCTACCTGAAATTTATGGAAGTCTGTTCACAACGGTGGTAAGCTATCGGCGTTTCGCTGCTTTGAACCTGTGTATAACAAAGCCCTCTCCTCATCGGGCTTTACCAAAATTTGGCTCATTCTCCGCGCCCCGGAGGAACCGTCGCTAACCGCGCTGGGCCAAGGATTCCCAAGGTTCGGATAAAGAGCCTTCAATGATTGCCGAGAACGCCTCAACCATCGTCGGAAGATCGATTGCCCATTACAAAGTCCTCTCTGTTTTGGGCCGTGGTGGCATGGGCCATGTTTATCTGGCCCATGACACAAAACTCGGTCGACGTGTAGCCCTAAAACTGATTTCGACAGACAACAAGCACCGGATCCGGCGTTTCGAGGTCGAAGCGCGATCGGCCTCCGCACTCAATCATCCCAACGTCTGTGTGATTCATGAAATCGGCCAGACCGATGATGGACGCAACTTCATCGCCATGGAGCACATCGACGGCGAAACGTTACGTCGACATCTAGCCGATGGTCCCCTCCCACCGCGTGAAGCCATCGAGATAGCGTTACAAATTGCTTCCGCGTTAACCGCAGCACACCAAGCCGGTGTCGTACATCGCGACATCAAGCCAGAGAACGTGATGCTACGGCCCGATGGATATGTAAAGGTGTTGGATTTCGGTTTGGCAAAGCTTACTGAACGATCCGATTTGATCTGCGACACCGACGTTCCGACGCTCCCTGCTTCAGGCTCCGGAGTCTTGATAGGTACGATTAACTACCTTTCACCAGAGCAGGCACGCGCCGAAGAGGTTGACGAACGCACAGATATCTGGAGTTTGGGGGTGGTCCTCTACGAAATGCTTACTGGATCCTTGCCCTTTAAAGGACAAACTCCCAGCCACGCCGTCGTGGCGATTTTGGAAAGCGAACCCGTGTCGTTGATGGATTTTTCTCCGAAGATCCCAGCGGAGCTCGATTGGATACTAAAAAAGGCTTTACGAAAAGATCGCCGGCAGCGGTACCAATCCGCCGAGGAGTTTGCTTCCGATCTTCGTCAACTCAAGAAAAACACGTTAAGCGTAGGCGGCGAACTGACTAGGCCAATAATCCCCAAGCGCCAAGCCTCGCGGATTCCAATTGTCATTGCCGCACTTTTGTTGGCGGCTATCGCAGTGGGCTTCGTTCTAGTTAAGGCACGTCGCGAGAACAGTGCCCCAACGCTAACGAACATAGACTCACTCGCCGTTTTACCATTCACTAACTCGAGCAGTGATCCGGAGATGGATTACTTGTCTGACGGCATCACCGACACCTTAATCAATAACCTTTCTCAATTGCCTAACGTGAAAGTAATTGGGCGAAATTCAGTGTTTCGCTATAAGGGGCAGCAGACCACGGCGCAGACCGTCGGAGCGGATCTCAACGTCAAAGCTGTGCTGACGGGAAGAATCGTCGAGGTTGGGAACGAGGTCTCAATTTCTGTTGTTTTGGAGAACGCTACTGATAACACCCACATCTGGGGAGCTCAATACAACCGCAAGCTATCAGACATATTTGCGATACAGGATGAAATCTCGCGTCTCGTAACTGAGAAACTAAGCGTCCGAATCAGTGAAGACGACCGCCGACGATTGGCCCAACGCGCCACCAGCGATGTCGAAGCGTATCAGCTTTACTTGAAGGGTCGGTGGTTTTGGAATCAGCGAACTGGTGAGGGGAGACGGCAAGCTTTAGCGTGTTTTGAAAAGGCAATCGGCATCGATCCTAAGTATGCTCTCGCTTATGCTGGTCTCGCGGACATCTATGCTCTCACCGGTGGGCCACCTGAAGAGTCGTACGCAAAGGCAAAAGCAGCCGCGACAAAAGCCCTGGAGCTCGACGCTACACTCGGTGAAGCTCATGCTACGCTTGGATTCATCAAATCGCATTACGAGCTAGACTGGACCGGAGCCGATGCCGAGTTCAAGCGGGCTATTGAACTAAAACCCAACTATGCGACAGCTCACCATTGGTATGCCGATCAGTTGCAAGTTCAGGGACACTTCGATCAGGCATTGAACGAGTTGCAGCGTGCTGCAGAGCTCGATCCTTTTTCGCCCATCATTAGTATTGACACCGGTGCAATCTACTTCTTTAAGAGAGACTACGACAAAGCAATTGAACTTCTCCGAGCGTCGTCCCAGCGTTTCCCTGATTTCTGGGCCGGACACTATTACCTGGCCTGGGCCTATACACAAAAGAAAATGTATCCCGAAGCCCTTTCCGAATATCAGCAGGCAGCTAACCTGTCGAGACGGCACAGTATGGTCGTGGCAATGACCGGATATACTGAGGCAATGCGGGGCCGAAGAATTGAGGCGCTCAAAGTACTCAAGGAGCTGAAGGATAGAAGCTCCCGCGAGTACGTGCCTCCTCTAAGATTTGCAATTGTTTACACTGCACTTGGTGACAAAGATAAAGCGTTCGAATGGCTAAACACGGCGTGCGATAAACGCGACATCCTGGTTATTTATCTAAAGATCAACCCTTTCTTCGACACGCTCAGAAATGATCCAAGATTTCCGATCGTCTTACAACGCTTGAACCTTGCTTAAGGACCAAAAGTTTGATAACTGCCTCTCGGCAGATCGTGGCTATTTCACGTCTTCTCGCTTTCCCAATTACGGTTTGCCTCAAGGCTCGTATTTGTGGCATACCTCCTAACCGAACTGGAGAACCATATGGCAACCAAGCGACACGTGGTGCACGTAAAAACCCCGAAACGAATGAAGCTAACCGCCGGTGAAATCGAAGCCCTGAAACCACATTTCAGAGCTGCCCTGGCGAACGTAGTATCAGCGAGGTCTGAATCTGAAAGTATTCTCACAGAAACGAATTTTCCGGTCATTGCCAACAAACCGCGCAAAGGCAGGAAAGGGGCTGCCAAGAAGGGCACGAAGAAGGGCGCGCGCAAAACAGGCAAGAAGAAGTAAACCGGGAACGCTGTTATTACCGCTGAATAGTGCACGGTTTTTCTAGTGCATGAGTGTGTTCACTTAACTAACCGCACTCAATGTTTCTATGAACATTTGCCTTATCAGTCCACCCACAGTGATCGAGTTCAGTGAGCGGAAAGTGGAAGCGTGTGAAGCCCTCCGCCTGATTGCGTCGCATGCGCCGATGGGAATTTTGAGCCTCGCCGCGGTGCTCGAACAGCACAAACTCGAGCCGCAGATCGTTGATCTAAATAGCCTCTATTACGAATACGTCTCTCGCGAAAGTAGCGGTAAAACCGGCCAGGACTTTTGTTCTTTTGCTGCTGACGCGTTGAGTCGCATTAAAGCTGACGTATTCGGTTTCAGCACAATCTGCAGCACTTATCCGTTTACGCTTCGGTTCGCCGAGCGCATACGTAAGGATCATCCTCGATCATTCATAGTTCTTGGCGGTCCGCAGGCGTCGGTAGTCGACGTCCCCACACTCCAACACTTTCCTTTTATCGATTTGATTGTCCGCGGAGAAGCTGAGGTCACGTTGATTGAGCTGCTCGAGGCAATTTCTCGAAACAGCAGTTTCGAACAGTTGCCGGGTCTCTCTTATCGTAAAGGACCACAAATCGTGCGCAACCCCAATGCGCCCGTTATAGAAGATCTCGACGGTCTTCCGTTGCCTGCATTTCATTTATATCCGCATCTGCGGGACTGCGACTACGCTCCAATTGAGGCCGGCAGAGGTTGTCCGTTCGCTTGTAGTTTCTGTTCGACAAATGATTTCTTTCGCCGGCGCTTTCGTATGAAGTCTCCGGACGTACTTGTCAAACAGATGATCGCCATAAAGAACCAATACGACATCAGCAACTTCGAAATGATTCACGACATGTTTACAGTTGATCGTAGAAAGGTCGTGAGTTTTTGTGACGCTGTAGGGAGCTGTGGCGAGCAGTTGTCATGGAGTTGCAGTGCTCGCACGGACTGCATTGATGACGAGTTGATCTCTCTAATGGCTGGAGCTGGGTGTAACGGTATTTTCTTCGGCATTGACACAGGGTCTGATCGGATGCAAGCGATCATTCACAAACGCCTGAATCTGGATGACGCGGACTCAAGAATTCGTTACACAAACAGGAAGAAAATAGATACGACAGTTTCTCTAATAACTGCTTATCCGGAAGAAACGAAAGAAGATTTACGGGGTACGATACACTTCCTGGGAGAATCGTTGCGTTGTCAACATTCCCAAATACAACTTCATTTACTTGCTCCACTGGCGGAAACGCCAATAACGACGCAGTACCAGGACCAGTTGGTATATGACGACATTTTTTCAGATATCTCTTTTCAGGGGTGGGAGCAGGATCCGGAAGACCGCGCCTTGATAGTTGCGCATCGAGATATCTTCACAAACTTTTACGGAGTTCCGACTCTGTTGGACCGTGAATATCTCCGAGAATTGCGCGAATTCATTCTGCGAGGAACGCTCACACATCGGTGGTTGATGGTCCTTCTTCACCATGACGCTGGAGATCTCCTATCAGTATTCGAACGGTGGCAAGCGTGGTCATCTCGGGAGCGTTCAAAGGGGGGTCATGTTGATACGACACGTAGTTACTATACAAGTGAAGTTTTCTCCGAGGATTTGTTTCGTTTCATCTGGTCGGCCCAATACCCTACGCGAAGTCCGCATTTGTTGAGAACGATGGTGACTGTCGAGAACCACCGACTACGTTTTGGCAGTGAGTTTATTTCCCTTCCTGACAAACGAAGGCGAAACGAATTGAGTTTTATCAACACGGAAGCAGTGCCCATTCTAGCCAGCGGTGCCCGAGTAATTACCGTAGACGCAGACTACAAACGATTGATGAAATGTCTGAAAAGAAGGGAGCGAATCGATCAGATACCCGCGAAAAAGGTCGCCCTCGTGTTTCTGAAGGACGATGAGCAAATCAAAATCATTCAGTTAAACGATCTCACCTATCAGCTTATGAGATTGTGTGATGGCTCGCATAGCATCGAACAGATCGCCACGGAATTCTCGGCAGTAGGCCCAAGCGGCGTTTCTCCAATGAAGGCGACGATGTATGCGCTGACTTTACTTGCGGGCAAAGGGCTCATCGAAACTCAACTCGCGGCCTAGAGATTCATTCCGATCGACTTCGAAAACTATTATGACCGATGTGAAAACAACTCAAGGGCGAACGGTGAGTCATTGTCATGTTCCTAACGCTCCATGTACGAGAGAATTGAACGAGGCCGAAATAGCAGAGGCGCGAGAAATAGCGGCGGAAATAAATCAGTATGCAAATGAGATTTCTCCGCCGACGGCCGAGTTCAACTGCCATGGATTCGCGGTTGCAGACAGCCACGGTTGGTTCAACCACCCGCGACGAATTTTCGAGGATGATTTCGATCGGATGCCTCTCGAATCGGCGCGAAGAAACGACATAGTGGTATACATGAACGGCGATACGGTCATGCATAGCGCGAGAATCACCCAAATGGAGGATGGCCAAATCCATCGACTGCGAAGTAAGTGGGGTAATTTGGCGGTACTCTCCCACTCGCTCAAGGGTGTTCCAGAAGTTTACGGTTCGCCCGCACATATACTGCGGCGGCGGGAGGTAGATTGAGATGAGTGAAAACCAACAGCAAATCAACGGCGACGATTTAACTAAAAAGATCCAGACTGCAATTGCTCGCTTTTCTCCTCGTTCCGTGCACCGTCAGCTAATGCTTGCGAGTTCGCCGGATGCGGCGAAGAAGATTGCTGAATCGCTGCCTGGCGTAAAAGATCTGGTTGAAATCGGACCACCAGCCGGCCAGGCTGCTCTCGATCTTTTGAATCAAGAAGGCGTCAAAGATAACGAACTGGTAACTATCGCTCTCTATTTACTGTGGAAAATCCCAACCCCGACTGCGACGGATTCGCTAACCCGTAGTATATCGGCGCGACAATTCACCGGCATAAACGCTGAACTTGCGGCTGAAGTCTTTCTGGATTCGATAGGAACTGATGTTGCGGAAAGGGAAGATCGAGTTGCGGATGCGCTTCGCGAAGCCAAGAAGCGTATAAACAACCAGAAATCTCAAGATTAGTTCTGTGCCGAACGAGTTGCTTGCCGACCCAATGTTCCTCGCACTCTTACGCCACCTCTCACGCAGGATTAGTGCGTGTGTTGACATCGGTCGCTAAACCTGACGTGAGTTCAAGCTGGAGCCGCGCTCGTCATCAGCTTGAATGTTTGGTCCGCTTGCCCCCTTCCCAACTGCGCCTTCCCAGCTTGAAGCTCTTGCCCGCTTCCCACTTTTTGACTGCGCTTTTATTCTAAGCGACCGTAGGCTTCGCACCCACCCGCTAGCGCGAGGTGGTACTGACTGTCTTTCCCGGAAGATAAACAACCACTCGTGCGTCTAATAGTTGATTCCCTCAATTCAGCAAACTGCGTTGAAAGGGGAAAACACTTTGAGATACTTCAATAGTTCAGTGATGCTTCTAATATTAATCGCCCTGTCACTTCTCTTCTTTGTTTCCTGTGAATCAAGTAAAGCGGGCAGCGCCACGAATATTCAGACTCAACAGTCGTTGTTCACACAGGCGCCGGGTTCGCCGATTTCAATTGCTGGCGGACCAGGTAATGTCGTCATCGGCGATATGAACAACGATAAGAAACTTGACCTGGTCGTCGCTTCCGGGAGCAGTCGCAGCATCGCTGTGCTTCTGGGCAAAGGCGACGGACAATTCGCCGCACCAACTGGCACGAAGACGGTCTCAATACCTCCTGGAGAAATTGCACTCGGCGATGTGAACCTCGATGGTAAGTTGGAC
>DATJKB010000225.1:0-19189 GCA_035491875.1 Pyrinomonadaceae bacterium
CGCTATGTGCCGAATGGCTTGGCGGAGCGCGAAGACGAACGTGAGGTTCAGCAGATGCTCGACCTTCTTAACGAAATGGTCGTCGAAAGTGTTCAGCGCGACGACCATGGACTATTGACCATGACCTACGTGGGCCGACGAGTCGCGATCCGCATGTCGCTCAGATCTCAAACAACCTCGAGCGTGGATGTCGACCGAACGTTTGAGGCCATCGCGCTTATGGGTCGGCTGCTTGCGAAGCAATTGTTCCCCCGTTTCGGGATAACGCCAGATATGGAGACACAGCCATGTTTAAGCGAATCGGATTCTTCATCTAGTGAAGCGTCAGTTACCTGATCTTCTTCGGAACATTTCTGACGCGATCGGTTTCATCGGAAACTTCGGCCTCCCGACGACTTTAGACCTGTTTTCGAGCGTCGCTTTTGACTGTTGTTTTGGCTGAGTGTACGAGTTGCGCTGAGACACACATCTAGCGCGAATCAGAAGTATTTGGTCTCGCTTAGTCTTCGCGAAGTGCTTCTGCCACAGCTGCCTTCGCGAGAAGTCTCGTGGAGTCGAGAAGAGGAACTTCAACATCGTCTTGACTGAGGATAAGAGGGATCTCTGTGCATCCCATGACCACTGCATCACAGCCGTTCTCCGACAGGTGTGAAACAACTCCCCGAACATAATCCCGAGTCGAGTCACGTAAGATACCTGTCACTAACTCATTAAAGATAAACCGATTGATCGTCTCCCTCTCGATCGTTTCTGGTATCACTGCCTCGATGCCGCGCTGTGACAAGACTTCACGATAGACATTTCCTTCCATCAGAAATCTGCTACCGAGAATACCGAGCTTTGATTGTCCTCGACTAACCGCAGCGTCTCCGACAACCTCCGCGATGTGAAGCCACGGAATAGGTGAGCGCGATCTCACAAATTCAAAAGCTTCATGCGTAGTGTTACAGGGGGAGATGGCGAAGTCGGCGCCCGCGCGCGCGACCTTCTCTGCAGACTCGAGCATCAACCCTGCTACACCTTCCCAATCAAGCTTCGAAATAAACGGCAAGTAATCAGCAAGCGGGAACGAATGAATTGTCATCTGCGGGTGTTGATGCTCGCCCAATATGGCCGCGGCCTCCTCACAAATCGAGCGGTAGCAGAGGGCCGTGCCTTCATAGTTCACAGATACTATGCCGATGTGTTTAGACATGAGGTCAAGATCCTCGTGCGCAAAAGGAACTAAAGTGCTGGTAGTGTGCGTCGGAGTATACGTAATCGGGAACGAAACTCCCATGGCGAGTTGCGCAAGAGGTGTTATTCAGCGGGTCGAAATTTCGTCGGTTACGGTACAAGTCGCACAAGCATTCTCGGTAATGTAAAGTGAGGCGGCGAAACTTGATGACCAACGAACAATCTATGCGAGTAATCGCTCCGACGCTTTTGGCAGTGATTCTTGTCAGCAATGTTGCTTGTGCTGGCAGTTCTCAACCCGACGCCGCCAACGGAAACTCCGCGCAAACAAACCCCGGCTATTGGCAACCCAGCACAAGCATTCCCGGCGGATTCCGACGCGATTTGTTTGGCGATACTCGTCAAAGCGGCCCCTTCAAATATCAGCTGAAAGTCCCAGCTGGGGCGCGGGTCGCGACGCACCAACATTCTCAGGACGTGCACGTGAAAGTGCTGAGCGGTTCGATGTTCATTATCATCGGTGAACCGCTGGAGGCATCCCGAGCACAGCACTTCGAGGCGGGAAATGTTTTTGTGGTTCCTGCGCACGCTTGGCATGAGGAGTGGTGGGACGAGGAGACGGTCGTGGAGGCTGAGGGAGTTGGCCCTATGGAAACCATCTACAAGAACCAATGAGACATCACGATGTTGTAATGCTCACCGGAATACCGGGAACTCAAATCTCCAAACTCTGTACCTTGTCACTGTTGGCGATACTCCTTCTGATCTCAGCAAGTAGTGCTGCTGGTCAGAAAGGATCTGTCAAATTAATTTCGAGAGTTGATCACTTCGTCTATGCGACGCCCGACTTGAACCGCGGCGTTGAAGAGATCGAGAAACTCTTAGGAGTCCGGGCAATCGCCGGCGGCCGACACCCTGGGCGAGGAACCAGAAACGCTCTCGTCGCGCTGGGGCCCACAGCCTACTTGGAAATACTGGCACCGGATCCGGAACAGCCGCCACCTCAAGAGCCTCGTCCCTTCGGGCTCGACGGGCTTAAAGAATCCAAGCTCGTCGCGTGGTTCGTCAAAGGCCGTGACCTTGAGCGGTTGAGGAGTGAGGCGGTCCGTAAGGGTGTGCCACTCGGAGAGGTGAAGTCCGGGAGCCGGCAGCGGCCGGACGGCGTTCACCTGTCGTGGCACTACACAGATCCTTCGGTGCGGGTGGCAGACGGTATCGTACCGCTTTTCATCGACTGGGGAGACTCGCCTCACCCTGCTCACACCGCTGCTAAGGGCGCCACGCTAATTAGTCTGCGCGCGGAACACTCGGACGTGCGAGCGGTCCGCGAGATGTTGCGCCGCCTCGGAATTGATCTCCAAGTGAAAGAGGGTCAGAGTCCCGCTCTAATCGCAGTCATCGAAGGGCCGCGAGGCCGTGTGGAGTTGCGGTGATTAGTAGTTCTTCACTATCTCTAAGGACGTGCGGCTGATTGAGGTTCGCGCAAAAGTTCCTGAAATCTTGGAAGACCGCGCAACGGATCGAGATAGCTGTCATAGTCGAGCCACTGTCGATCAGCGCAAAACGGAACTGACTTCTCCAGGCAAGTGATGGCTTCACCAAATTCACCCGTAATCGAAAATGCACAAGCCGCGTTGTAGAGAACGTTTGGGTCGTGCGAATCGAGTTGCAGAGCTCGCCGCGTCCACTCCAGTCCGCGATTTGTGTCCCCCGAGTCTATGAGCGCAATTGCTCCTAAAAGAAGCGGCCTCACTTCACTGGGGTAAAACTCGAGATGATTTTGGGCCGCGTCAAGACACTTCGTCGCTGTCTCAATCAGCAATTCGTCTCGCTTCTTTCGCCGATATATATTCGAGAGCATTGACAATGCGTCGAAGCTTTCCGGGCGAACGGCCGCCGCCTGCTCCAACAACTCTGCAGCGTGATCGAGTTTTCCCTGGGAGAAACACGCTCGGGCGTAATAGTAATTGGCCTCGTACAGATTTGGATTAAGTCGCAGCGCCGTCTCAAACTCTCGTTCTGCTTCGGAATACCGTTGCTTCAGCGCAAGTACGACTCCTCTAGAAGCGTACGCTTGCGGCAAACCCGGATCGATCTCGATAGCTTTGGTACTCGCCCGATCGGCGTCTTCAAGATCCGATTCAAGGCCTCCCCAATCGGTATAGAGAAACGAAGAACAGTCGGCTATCCCCGCATAGGCCGGACCGAAATGCTCATCGATTTCGATGGCTTTCAGATACATCTGCCGCGCAGATTCAAGGCTTCGTCGTTGCATCTGATAAAAAAGGTGACGCCCGCGCAAGTAACATTCGTAAGCCTCTATTTTTGTTGTGCGAATAGGTTGCACGGCGCCTTGATCATCCGAGCTTAGGACCCCTTGAAGCGCCTTCACCGTCCTATGCGCAATGTCTTCCTGAACGGCAAAAATGTCTTCCAGTCGGCGGTCATACTTGCCGGACCAGAGTTGATAACCGTCAGCGGCATTTATTAGTTGTGCCGTGATGCGGAAGTTACCTCCCGCTTTTCTGACGCTTCCTTCAAGCACGGTGTTCACGTTCAATCGTCTCGCCACGTCGCGTATATCGAGTGTCGACGACTTGAATCTGAACGAAGACGTCCTCGAGGCAACGTGCAGGTTAGGCAAACTGGCGAGGCTATTGATTAGCTCATCGGCAAGTCCTTCGCAAAAATAGTCCTGGTCGCGATCCGGACTCATATCCCGGAACGGCAGGACGGCGACGGACGCAACACGTCTTTCGCCAAGGACATTCGACTCCGCGTCGCGATTCTGATTCTGCTTTTGTTCGATTACCTGCGTGCCTTCGCTCGCTACGTCGCTCAAGACTTCTTCTACGCCAACGATGAAGCGGTAGCCGCGCTTAGGTATGGTCTCGATATAGCGGGGCACGCGGGCGTCGTCGCCGAGCATCTTCCTGAGCTGCACGATGGTGTAGGTTAAGTTCGACTCTTCGACAAACGTGTCCGGCCAGAGCCGCGTCATCAGCTCCTTCTTCTCCACGATCCGCCCGCTGTTTTGAACCAAAGTCAGAAGCGTTTCAACAATCTTCGGGGCCAAAAGCAGTGGTTTGCCGTCGCGCAGCAACACCCTCTGATCCGCATCAAGGGTGAACTCTCCAAACCGATAAAAGTGATTGATGAGTGAAGGCATAACTCCTACTAACTTCCTATGAACTTCCTCGTCGTTTCTTAGGGACTAATCGATTCCTCGTTGAGTAGTTTGGCTACGAACAACAAAGGCTGGGGGAGCAGATTCTACCAGTGGCCTCCAGCACGCATCAATCGCGTCGAACTTGATAGTTATTCGTTTCTGCGTGAGACAACGGGACTATTGTCCCGGCTCCGGGCGCGAATGATACGCAAACCGGGACGAAACTCCCATAGCCAGGTCCCGTTTCAAGTCGCATTATTGCGCGCCATGTTAGACAACGGGTCGAACAATCTTGATGTGGTCAGTCATTTACACAACCTCGTCCATGAACACCCTGACTTCGAGGCACTTCATGAGACGACACTCAACGGGTATTGCTTCCGCTACGCCCCGAACGGCTTGGCGGACCGGCAGGACGAGCCCGACGTTCAAGCGCTAATCGACGTCCTCACCGAAGAGATCGTTCAGGCGGTGCATCGCGACGGCTTTGCCGGTGTAACCGCGATCTGCGTGAAGAGCCGGGCTGCAATCCTCGTCTCGTTCTACCCAGGCCAAACTTCACTAGAAGTTGACGCGACGTTCGACGCCATCGCGCATTGGGGACATCTGCTTAGTCAGAAATTATCTGTTCGTTACGAGCCAGAAATGGAGACAAAGATATGTTTAAGCGAATCGCTTTCTTCGCCTACGGAACTCTGAGCTACCTGATCTTCTTCGCGACGTTTCTGTACGCCATCGGATTCATCGGCAACTTCGGCGTGCCGCGAACGCTCGACGGAACTCCGAGTGGACCACTTGCAGCTGCCTTCGCCATCGACGTGGCTCTGCTAACGCTGTTCGCAGTACAGCACAGCATGATGGCGCGCAAGTGGTTCAAGGACTGGTGGACTCGCATAGTGCCGCGGCCACTCGAGCGGTCCACCTATGTCCTGTTTTCGAGTGTTGCTCTGATCCTCTTGTTCTGGCAGTGGCGACCGTTAGGCGGCGTTGTTTGGTCCATTGAAGATCCCGTCGGTCGCATCGTTCTGCGCGCATTCTTCGCGTTCGGCTTTGCCCTTGTGCTGGTCTCCACATTCCTGATCAATCACTTCGATCTGTTCGGGCTGCGCCAGGTGTGGTTGTACTTGTTGGGCCGGCCTTACACCGCGCTACAGTTCGGGACACCAGGACCATACCGGCTCGTTCGTCACCCACTATACGTTGGCTGGCTATTCGCTTTCTGGTGCACGCCAACGATGACGCTCGCACACCTGCTCTTCTCCGTCGCCACAACCGGCTACATCCTGATCGCAATTCAACTCGAAGAGCACGACTTGGTACGCGAACACGGCGACACATACAAAGCTTACCGGCGATCAGTGCCGATGCTGGTTCCCTTCACTCGCCGTCGCCGCGAGCTCGATTCGGTAAAACACGTTTCGATCAGAACGCAGTGATTGCCACTGCGTTTTTAACCACTAGTTCGCCTAACCGGTCTTACACAAAACTGGAGGAAATGATGAAAACGTTTTTAGCTATTCCAATCTTAGCAATCTGCGCTCTGCTCATTGGCAGCGCAGCAATAACAACTAACACAACCTCTGCCGCAAGCGCGGCGGTTGACAATCTCTCTCCTGAAACCAACCACGAACTCGCGCTCGCTCGCAACGCAACGGCCAAGTACCACGACTTTACGGTCGCGGACGCTGACACTTATACATTTTTAGCCTGTGTGCCGGGCGAAGGACTTGAGTTCGTGAATTGGTCACTGGTTGACTGCAACTTCGATATCGAGCACCCGGAAGCACTTCACTATGTTCCGGATGGCGACAAGATGAAGCTCGTTGGTGTGGAGTACGTGATACCGGTAGCTTGCACTGCCACAGCGCCGGAAGGGTTCACCGGTGACAACGATGAATGGGAGTTTATGGCGGAAGGTTTGCCCATCTGGGCGCTGAGAGCTGCGATCTGGATGCCCAATCCGAACGGCATGTTTGCGGAAAAGAACCCAAGGATTCCTGATGTTTGTCCATAGATCATGTAGGCGAGAGGCTCAAGGGTTTGGGCGTCACGCCACTGATCAACCCACCGAACTGAAATCAGTTACCCGTTAACTGTTTGAGATGTCATCGAAGGGGGATAATTCCATGAGTATCCGACAATGCAAGCTAACAATAGTCGTTCTCGCCCTGATTTCTATCGGAGTTGTAGTTGTAACTCCGCGAACTTCAGCGAGCAGCGGCGATGACTTTCTAAATGAGCAGCTGTCCGCGGCTCTTAGTCAACACGCGTTTACTGGCAGAGTCGGATTAACTCTGGAGCAACGGCTGGGTCGAAAAATTGACAACCAACTTGCTGACCTGGGCAGGCTTGCTTTTCATGACAGCCTGCTCGGTTTGAATAACGACAACTCGTGCTCAGGTTGTCACGCAGCGCCTTTGGGTTTTGGTGACTCGCAATCAATTGCTATCGGCGTCGAAAATAATAACGTGGTAGGTCCCGACCGCACTGGTCCACGCAACCAACGACGCGCACCACTGATTCTCAATAACGTTTTCTATCCGGCGCTGATGTGGAACTCGCGGTTTAATTCCGTATCCGGCGATCCGTTCGACAACAGCGCAGGATTTCAATTCCCATTACCTGAAGGCTTTTCACTGTCGGACCTGCCTCATCTACTCACGGCCCAGGCTTTCATTCCCGTAACTGAGAAACCCGAGATGAGCGGATTCCACCCGTCGGTGCCTGGAACGAACGACGGCATACGCGCGGCAGTAGTGGAGCGATTAAATGCGAATGCCGAATATCGGAAGTTGTTCGGCAAAATCTTCCCTGAGGTGAAGGCAGGCGGACCAATCATTTACGAAATGCTTGCTCGTGCGATCGCGGAATTCGAATTCACGCTCGTCTTTGCAGATGCACCGATTGATAAATTCGCACGTGGACAAAAGAATGCAATGACCGAAGATGAGAAACGCGGTGCCCTGATCTTCTTTGGGTCGGGCAACTGCGTTAGCTGCCACGCAGTTTCAGGGCAGTCGAATGAAATGTTCAGCGATTTTCGGCAGCATGTGGCTGGTATTCCCCAGATCGCACCTGCTGTTGGAAATGTCACGTTTGATGGCCCAGGCGCTAACGAGGACTTTGGTCTGGAGCAGGTTACGGGGAACACAAATGATCGATATGCCTTTAGAACTTCGCCTCTGCGGAATCTGGTCTTGCAACCAACGTTCTTTCATAACGGTAGCTTTACCAGACTGGAAGACGCAGTGCGTCATCACTTGAACGCAATCAGCTCCGCGCCGAGTTATAACCCGGTCGCAGCAGGGGTCGATGCTGACCTGCAAGGACCACAAGGACCGATTGTGCCGGTATTGACGCGTATTGATCCCGCGTTGGCAACACCAGTCACATTATCAACTGATGAGTTTCGTCAACTCATTGCATTCCTACGCACCGGGCTTCTCGATCCAAAAGCGAATCCGCACGACCTGCGTAAGCTTGTTCCGGCTCGAGTGCCCAGTGGCCGGGCTGTTCACGTTTTCCAGTAGAGATGATGAGCCAAACCAGGTCAGCGCCACCACGCGGTAGCGCGTGGGTACGAAGCCAACGATCCTCACACCAGTTACCGTCCGATGGCTGCGCACCCACACGCTACCGCGTGGTGGTAACTGATCTCATGTCGCAGAATCGAAAAGACCACCTGTTTCATACGGGTGGTGCTTTAATTTCGACCTACGCCGACTGACCAACCAACTTCATTGGAGATCACCGACTTCATGTCGGTGGAGAATCAATCTCGACCTCGGTTTAGGCTAAAAGTGAAACTCCACCCATGAAGTGGGTGGTCTCTTAGGTTGTGCAACTGACTAGTAGGTAGAAATTAAAGAACCACCTGTATGAAACAGGTGGTCTTTAGAATCTCGTGCGCTGGCGAATTCAACTTGCGACTTAAAAAGCGATTGCGCACGATCTGCGTAAGCTTATTCCCGCTCGTGTCCCAGTGGCAGGGCTGTTCATGTGTTTTAGTAAAGATTAACAGCCTCCGCCACCTCCATTGTAGATCGGACGCCAGGTACCTGCTTGGCGTTTATAGATCACGTAGTCGTTACTCTCGTAGTAACTGCTTCCGGCAATCACTTCCAGGATGTGGTCGCCGTCGAGATCGATAACATCAACTAGACTTCGGCTCTCGTAGTTTTCCTCGCCGCCCTTGTTGTACCAGCTTAAAGCGGCCTTGTAGTTTCCAGCGGCGGCGGGCTCAAAGATTACGAAGAGGTCGTACGAAACATAGTTTGCTCCGCGAATCTGGAAGCTACCGATCAACTCAACCTTGCCATCGCGTTCGAGGTCAATCGCAGTGAGATTGACCGTGCTCATCTTTTTTAAGAGGGCAGCACTCACGCGTCGTTGAACGTAAATTCTGCGTGCGACCGCGAGGGCTGCAGCGCGCTCGTCTTCAGTAGGTGCCCGTCGAAAACTCTCACCTCTACCAATCTCGTCAGATGTTACTGCCAGCGCCTCGACCTGGCCGCCGATACTCGCGGATGTCTGCAGCTGCACTTCCGCTGTGAGGCCGACGCAACCTGGCTCAACCGCCTTCACTACCGACAAGGTTCCTGCGTCGCCGCCTCCAAAGACAACGCGATAAGTCCTGCCTGGGTGGAAAAATGTCTCCGTGAACTTCTTTGTCAAAGCCTCCGGCCCGTCGACAGGTGGCGCCGTGTACTTCTTGCCATGAATTATGACAATGGGTTCGATGTAAGCCGGCTCGTTTGCGTACTTGATGACAGAAAAGATGACCGTGCCTTCATCCTGGGGCGCACGGCGGTTATTAGTTTGCAGGACGTTTCCTGAGCGAGGGACGACTAAGAGGACGAGCATCGATAGCAGGAGAGGGAGAGTTGCTTGTTGCATGACATTCCTCGCCGAGGATTTGATCAAGTCGCGAGGCAATGTATCACGCGCGCTGGTTCCATGACACTGAGATCACGTGTTTGGTCCAACTCGGCTTGCCTCAAGCGGATACTTGCTGCGGTTACGTCCGACTTGCTTCGTCCGCGCAGTTAACTGAATAGAACACTCCGGAGCTGTTGCTATCGTCGAACGTGAGCAGGCTGGTTGCCTGAGACATCACGTGAAGTCGCCATATCGGATGCTTGCGCCAGCAAAAGGCAGAACGGAAATAAGATCAGTTCACCGGTTCTGCGCCGCGGCCCCGGTCCTTTGTTCGGCGACGATCTGCCAGCGCCCATCGCGCCTGACGTAAACGAGGAGGTACCTGATTTTCCTCTCCGCGAACTCCTTGCCGACCCTCCTGTCCACGCTGACCCAGAGCCCGGTGACCACGGCTGTGTCGCCGTAGACGCGCACGCGCACGTCCTCGCTACGTAGCGACTTGACCTCGACGGCGCCCGATTTTGTGAAGCTCATGTGGTCCTCCCTGCCCATGATGTTGCCGTTGCCGGGTGTGTAGGTGTAGTCGGCGGCGAACAAGCGTTCGTGCACCGTTGCGTCGCGGCGTGCGATGGCTTCCTCGTACTCCTTGTTTAATTTCAAGACTTCGCTTTCGACGTTTGATTGTGCTAGCGCCGTGGCGGATGAGACGATTGACAGCAGTGCGATCAGAATCAGCCTCTTCACGTCCCACCTTTTCAACCTTCCACTCTTGAAGGCGAATAAATTGATTTTCTTCATCATTCTCTCTCCCTCAATCGGCTCGACTCTTGGTACCGTTCACTTTGAGCAAGACCTATAGTGTCAACTGCGAGCTACTTTTCATTCACACCGTGGCTTTAGCCCGGTGAACCACGCTGCCAATGAATATGGAAACCGTTTCAACGGTTTATCATTGCCTGCAGAGGCAAACGGTTGAAACCGTTCTCATCCTCCACCTTCGCCGCATCACCGGGCTAAAGCCACGGTGAGAATGAGAGGAAGAGCCGCGGCTGACACTAGGTTTGCTCAAACCAGAACCAGTACCCGACTCTTTCTCTCCCCGCCGGCTCAAGTGATGTCCCGCCGTTCAGTTTTCGACGTGACGTCGAACGGACTAACCGTCAACTTCCCCGAGAAGCACCGCCGCCGGGGACAGTACGAAGGTAGTTCGTCCACTCTCCTGCACTTCGAGCGTGGTGCGGATGTTTGGGTCTTCGACGTGTCCGACTCCTCCCCGCATGTCCGGCGTGCCGTAAGCCACCGCGCGGATGCGTGTGCCTACGGGAGCGATTAAGTCGAAGGATGCCGCTTCGCCAGGACGCAGCGTCACCTCGCACGACTCTCGGCGAAGGAAGCGTTGTCTGCTGACTCGCGGGTCGGCGCTCCCGCCGCTGTCGTCGGTTGCCGCGGCTGGGGGGTAGATGTCAAACGCCAGAGTCACCTTAAGAGAGCGGCCACTATCATCGGGTTCTACCGCCCGTGTGTTGACCACGTTGAGGCGTGCCGATTGACCTGCGGCGAGACTGATGACGCCGAACTGGGGTCTGCCCTCAACTTCTTTAAGCGCGCTCACCGGAAGCGCATTCCAAACGGCTGCGAAGGTTAATACGCCAACTACTAATGCGACCAGCATGAGCGCGCTTGAGAATGTGTTTCGAGTCTTCATCATCTTTCTCCTTTGAAAGTTTTTATTGATTACTTATCCGAGGCCGCGATAGCGTCAAATCAGCTTGCGTCTACGTAATGCCCTGAAAGTGTCAGGCTCAACGAAGCGGGTCCCCTTATTCCCTTACTCGTGTTCGGACGCTTAAAGATGACTTCGACCTCAGTGCCAGGATCGGCGTAAAGTTGAAGCAAACTGCCGACGTTCCAGAGCGGTTGGAAAGTATCTTCGATAGTGGGGTTAGGAGGCGGAGACGAAAGCACCGTCGCCAAGAGGTGCTGAAAGTCACTGTTGTCGGTGTTTGTTTTAACCCGAACCGAAGGGTGCTGGCATTCGGCATCGAAACTTGCACAGAACGGCCCGCAACTCTCAAGAATCGTATTAGTTTGAGCTACGCCGATCGCCGAAACGATAACCAAAAGTTTGCCGGCAGGAACTGCAAATGTGGTCGAAACTTCGTGCTGTCCATCCGCTAACTGGAGAGATGCTGACTTTTGAAACTTGTCCTCCAACCTCATACGCGGAACCACAAACAGTGCCTCGCCCCGCGACGTGGACACTTGGACCGGCCCGGTTACGGTCGTCGCAATCGCGTTCTGGTTGTTGATGGTGACGTCGCCGGTGACGCGGGTGATGCCCTGCACGATAACGTGAAGTGGGTTGGAGGCGGTGTCGCAAATCCGGATGCAGTCGTCTTTCACGCGCTGCGCGATGGCGCGACCCGGCGTCGTGAACGACAGCGTGACGGCGAGAATAACGAGTCCAACCGAAGCGAGCAGGCAGCTTTTTAATCTCTTCATGGCTATTCCTTTCAATTTTCACAAACCCTCACGGGGTCGGTCAGTCTTCCGTGCCTCTAGGCACGTTTTTTCCTCTAACCGTTAATGCGAGAACCGTCTCCGAAAAACACAATTCCCAAACCAGCTAATCAACGCGTCAGCCGCCGGGGCGGAAACCCGCCAAAGGTGTTAATCTTTCCTTGAGACTGAGTCGCACCAGGCAAGCAGGCAAGAAAGATCAAGGTGACAAATCCCACGCCTCACGAAGTGACGCAGCTACTCGCCGAGTGGAGCAGCGGCGACGAGTCGGCGCTCGGCGAGTTGCTCCCGCTGGTCGAGAAGGAACTACATCGGTTGGCCCACCACTACATGAGCCGCGAGCGTCCCGGGCACACGCTCCAGACCACCGCGCTCATCAACGAAGCCTACCTTCGTCTGGTCCACGGAAAACAGAAACACTTCCAGAACCGCGCGCACTTCTTCGCCGTTGCCGCCAACCTGATGCGGCAGATCATGGTGGACCACGCGCGGGCACGGCAGTCTGCCAAGCGTGGCGGCGGAGTCGTTAAGGTCTCGCTCGACGAAGGAGCGGTTGTCTCCGACGAGCGCGCCGCGGAGTTGATCGCGCTTGACGAAGCGTTGCACGAGTTGATGCGCGCCGCCCCGCGTCAAGGTCGGGTGGTTGAGCTCAGATACTTCGGCGGGCTGAGTGTGGAGGAGACGGCCGAAGTGTTGAAGTTGCACCCGAACACAATATTGAATGACTGGCGCGAAGCGAAGGCGTGGCTTTACTTCGTGCTCAACGAAAGTGAGACGTCATGAAGGCTGAGCGCTTTCAGGAAGTCTCTCCGATCTTTCGACAGGCCGTGGTCCTTCCATCCGAAGAACGCGCTGCGTTCCTAGCGACCGCATGTGGAGAAGACGCAGTGTTGCGCGAAGACGTTGAGCGGCTCATCTCCGCCCACGAACAAGCCGGCAGCTTTATCGAATCGCCGGCTTATGAGAAAGCTGCCATGCTGCTGAACGACACACCGGGAGCCGCGATCCTGGGCCAACTAATCGGGCACTACAAAATCGTCGCGTCGCTTGGCAAGGGCGGGATGGGAGAGGTTTACCTGGCGCAGGATACGAAGTTAGGGCGTTCAGTCGCTTTGAAGATTCTGCCCTCTGACGTCGCCGCTGACGGCGAGAGGATGCGCCGTTTTACTCAGGAGGCAAAAGCCGCAGCGGCGCTAAATCATCCGAACATCGCTCACATCTACGAGGTCGGGGAAACTGGCGAGACGCACTTCATCGCGATGGAATACGTGGACGGTGTAACGCTTGGAGAGAAGATTCACCGGGAGCGGACTCCGCTGGAAAAACTGCTCAAGTATTTAACCCAAGTCGCCGAAGGCTTAGCCAAAGCGCACGCGGCGGGCATCGTGCACCGGGATTTGAAGCCGGACAACATCATGATCGCCCGCGACGACTACGCAAAGATTTTGGATTTCGGACTGGCGAAACTCGTCGAGCCGCAGAGAGCGTCAGGCGCGGAAGGGCATGGCTCCGGCGAAACGGCAACCGCTATTTTGGCACAACACTCGACGCCCGGGATGATCATGGGAAGCGCCGGCTACATGTCGCCCGAACAGGCGCAGGGAAAAGTGCGAGAGCTTGATCACCGCTCGGACATCTTTTCTTTTGGCTGCATTCTTTTTGAAGCTGCGACCCGACGGAGAGCGTTCGAAGGGAAAGACCTGCTCGATTCGCTGCATAAGATCGTGCATGCGCCGACGCCGCAGATTTCAGACGTCATCACTTCAGCGCCCGGTGAACTGCAAAGAATCGTCCGCAGATGTTTGGCAAAAGAGCCCGACAAGCGCTATCAGTCGATCAAGGAAGTGGCGATCGAACTGGACGAGTTGGGGCAAGAACTAAAGGACCAAGCTGGATTAGATCGTTCTGTTCAACCGGAATCCAGCAGTGCGGAATCCCTGAACACCTTGCAAGGCGCCGGGGTCATCAGTACTCAATCGGGAAGTGGATACCAGACGCAAACAGAAGCTGCCCACTCAACCTCGAGCGCCGAGTATTTAGTCAGCGGAATAAAGAGCCATAAGTCGGGAGTCTTCATCGCCCTGATAGGCTTGGCGGTCACAGTCGCTGCGGGCCTCGGACTGTACAAATATTACTGGTCCCGCCCGACGCCGCCGGCGCCTTTTCAAGCGATGAAGATCACGAAGCTGACCACCAACGGCAAGGCTACGGAGGCTGTGATCTCGCCCGACGGTAATCAAGTAGTTTATGTGATTGAGGACGGCGGGCGGCGAAGCCTCTGGCTTAGGCAGGTTGCCACGGCGACCGACGTTCAGCTAGCCGCGCCCGAACAGGTCTTTTATTGGAGCCTAACCATCTCACCCGACGGCAATTTTCTTTACTACGTGTTTGGGGGTACAGGCGATCGGAACCGTGTGCTGTTCAGAATGCCGGTGCTGGGCGGCACTCCCAGAAAAGTGGTCGAAAACGTAGGCAGTCCGATTAGTTTCTCGCCGGACGGCAAGCAAATAGCCTTTGTGCGCAGCGGCGAAGCAGAAAGTGCACTGATGATTGCAAATGTGGACGGTACCGAAGAGCGAAAGATCGCCGCACGTCAGCGCGGAATTGGCAGGTTCGGGAATCTTTCTTATGGGGGGACTGCATGGTCGCCCAACGGGAGGAAGATCGCATTCATTGCTCATAGTATTGAGTCCGACCGTGGATTTCAGACTGTGGTGGAAGTACCGGTCGAAGGTGGAGCGGAACGCCCTCTGACTTCGCAACAATGGCAGCAAATTCAGCGGCTGGCATGGCTCTCGGACGGCAGCGGACTGCTGATGACCGCGGTGGAGAAGGCGTCAGACTTTCGCGCTGCTCAAATATGGCACCTCTCTTATCCAGGCGGCGAAGCGCGAAAAATTACCAACGACCTGAGTGACTACCAGAATATCAGCCTCAACGCAGACTCCAGCATTTTGGTGACGGTGCAGGGAGACCGAGATACGCACATCTGGGTCGCACCGGACGGCGACGTCGGCCGCGCCACACAGTTGACCTCGGTGTCCAGCGAGTTGGAGGGGTTGCGCGGCGTTGCTTGGACGCCTGACGGCAAAATCGTCTATTACTCGATGGCGGGCGGCAAAGAAGGCATCTGGAGCATGGAGGCGGATGGGAAGAATCGAAAACAACTAACCTCGGGCGAGACCATAGATATCTTCCCATCAGTCTCGCCCGACGGACGCTACATCGTCTTTGCATCTGATCGCACAGGCCAGCGGAAAATCTGGAGGATGGACATCGATGGGAGCAATCCGAAAAGTTTGACCGACCGCGGAAACTATCCACAAGCCACCGCCGAGTGGGTAGTCTATCAAACGGGGGAACGCGGCCTTCTCTGGAAAGTTCCGATTGACGGCGGCGAGCCTGTGCAACTTGGTGAGAATCTGACGTGGAGTGCTGTCTCACCTGACGGAAAGCTGATCGCCTGCGTGTTGAATAAGACCGGCAAGGTATTCGAGAATGACCTGGCCGTTCTGCCTATCGATGGCGGTTCGCCCGCCAAGGTCTTCGACGCTAACCTACGTATGCCGGCGCGTATTCGTTGGGCGCCTGACGGCCGCGCGGTGACTTATCTTTCGGCGCAGAACGGTATATCAGACATCTGGAGTCAACCGATTGACGGAGGCAAACCGAAGAGGCTGACGAACTTTAAAGCCGATACAATATTCTCATTCGATTGGTCGCGGGACAACAAACTCGTCATCTCGCACGGTATCTCGGCAAGCGACGTTGTCTTAATCAGGAACGCCAAGTAAGTGCGACAGTGAATTGGTAAATACATCCGGCGATCCGTAGGACGCGAGGTACTCTTCAGCTTGAAGACATTGTTGCAACGATGTCGTCGCAGGAATACGCGATACCCTCATCACCAGCTTCAGTAGTAGTCGAGCAATACAAGTCAGACATTTTTCTCAAGTGATGTCCCATCGAATCACGGGTGCCGCGTCCATAACAACTCAGATCGAATCTTTGGTCCAATTCGGCTTGCCTCAAAAGTCACATATCGCTCAAGTCAGAAGTACTTTTGGTTCGTGTTGGTTGGTGTGACTTCGTGGATCGTCTTTGTTTTTCTGACAAAAGGAACGATCCACGAAGTCACTCGAACAAACAAAAAACTCGTTACTACCGAAATCGACTTTTGGGGCAAAGTTGTCGAACTCAAACAACTGCGATGTTGCTGTACGCGGCACAGGAATCAGGGAGCGACGACAAGATATTGATGAAACGTGCTCTGCCATTGAGCTATGGCCCCGCAAATTGGTGGAGCCACCAGGATTCGAACCTGGAACATGTAGTTCCATCAGCATTCGTCGCGGAATCGTGAATCGCGAATCGAAAGGGGTGACAAGATTGAAAAGACTTTGAGCACGGTGTTACCACCGCTGGAGTTATCACACTCCACAAGGCTCGGCTGGTTCACAGCCCATGGATGATGTAGTCCTTTCGGCATTCACCCCGCGATTCAGTAGGCAGAAGGCTGGAGCAGCAGGCACATGCTCTTCCCTTCACCAGATCGATTCCCGATTCACGATTCAAGAAATTAAATGGCGACAAAATTGGTGAGAGACCCAATGTGTACTAGTCACACGGGCAGGGGTTCGAACCCTGTCGCTTTCGCTTACCATGTACTCCACACCAGCATTCGCCAAATTCTTCAAAGTTGTCAGTTTCGAGTTTTCAGTTCTCGTTTCACGCTGTACTCAAAACTCAAGGCTGTTTTTAAGGCCGACAAGGATCGCGGAGACAACCGCCCATACGGGCTCACATTAACAGTGTGATGTAGTCCCTGCAGCATTCGGCCCAAACAAGTTCGAGTCTCAGTGGGTCACAGTCAGTACCGTAACGCGGTAGCGTCGGGTCCGCACTGGATCAAGACGTTGAGCTGAGGCGATCGATACCCGACGCTACAGCGTTACGGTACTGACTGTGACCCACTAAGATCTCGAAATCCTCAACCCACTTACACCGCGACCGATTCAATCACTCCGATCCAATGATCGGCATTCAGCTGACCGCGGCCAAACTCCGAGATCACGTCAAACACCTGATCCGAGAATCCGCCGACGTTGAGAATGTCATCACGCTCTACTGCCTGGACCGTGCGATAAGGCTGCACGTCGATACAAGCCAGACGAGCATTTGGATTGCGCTGCTTAAACGCATTCCACTCTTTCATCGTTGCGGTACCGCGACCTCCGTCCGCATCAACCCACGACTCGTAGTCCGAAATAAAGATCACGAGGTCGCCCGTAGCCTTGCGGCGGTTGAGCTGAGCAAGTGGAGCGCTACAGTTAGTTCCACCACCACCAATAGCCGTAAGCCTAGCAGCGTTGGTCATCACCGAGTCGCGTGAGTTGAGATCGACCTTCACGACGTTATGCTCGAACGGCAGCACTTCAGTGCGTGAGTTCTTGCGTAGTACGGCTGCTGCAACTAGAGCTGCTACATCAATACAACGCACTGCTGTCGTTGCACCCTTGCGGTAACCGGTTGCTGGGGACGACATGGAACCCGAAACATCCGGGCAAACAAAGACGCGGCCCTCGATTGTCGGAACATTCGCAATGGCGATCTCCATAGCGTCCTGAAGCGCATCGCAAACTTCGTTCGGGATGTTGGCGTTCGCTTTCGCCATTGTGTAAGCGACCATTAGCTGGTACGGAAACACACGAGCCTTCGCAATTGCCTTCGCATCACGCAGACGATCCGCGATCAGTTCGGTCATACCCGGCTGATTAAACACCTCATGACGCGCAAATGTGTTCAGATTCATGCGAGTCATCTGCCATGGCGCACGACGAGCGATTGCAGTCCACTCCGCAGTACCCAGTTCCAGCGCGGTCAGCATTTGGAATGGAACATCAGGCACAACACGCGACTCGCCCTTCTTATACGCTTCAAATTGCTGAGCAACTTCCGGCAGCGCATCGAACGCGTACTCGCGACCGATGAAGTAACCGAATAGTGCTTCGCGCGCTGCGTCCTTCGGCTTCGGGTGGACCATCTTCACGATATCAGTCAGCGAAGGATCCTGGCCCACGTTCGACTTGAAGAGCGTCGCTACATCGCGAACATCAAGCCACTCACGCACAAGACGCTTTGGTGCCGAACCAAGCGACTTACGACCGGCGGCACCGGAACGCATGATCTGCACAAAGTTGCGCAACATCTTTGCGTTGTCGATTACGCGCGGAAATACGCGCGCAAGTAGTTCGCGGTCCTTCACAGATAGCACGGCGCAAAGAAGTGCCGGGATGTCCTTCATAAAACCGCGTTCGCGGCAAAACACCGCAGTCTTGGCAATGAACTCAGAGTCGATATCCGCACACAGCTCAATTACCTTCGCCAGCTGCTCATCAGCGGTGGCGTAAAACGTTGTGTTCAGACAGCCAGTCGCGGCGTACTGCGCGAGTTGATGTTGCGGCGGCAGAGCGTATGCCGGAGCGCGCTCTTCATTGATTGCGTCGGTTGCCGGGATCAGCTTGCCGATTAATGATTTGAATAGAGTTTTGTTTGCCATCATCGTTACCTCAAAAATTTCACTTCTGTTCACATAGGAATCATATGCAGTGCCCCTTACCCGCCCTCGCCGGATGAAACAGATCAGCACGCGGTAGTTACATTCACATTGCGCTGTGCCCTTGTGACTTTGCTGGGCGTTACTTGTCATTTGGGAGTCGAACCCACTGACGCGGCCCCTCACATCACCAAAGCGTCTTGACAGGCGCACCCAACTTTCCCAATTGGGCGGGTTTGTGCTCGCCTCTATTTCTTTCCGACTACCGACTGCATCGGCTATTCGACTAGTTCAGTTTGCCAGTTAAGTTCCTGAATACGCGCGTCGAGATCACGATAATTCTTCGCAAGCTCATCAGCGCGCTTCTGAATCTCGGCAACGTTAATAGTCGCGATGTACTTCACCTCTGAACGCGTGTAGCGACCTTGCGTAATCGAAGCCGCCTCCGCCAGTTCGACGTACGCTGCACGCTGAACCGCAAACACATCACGGTGCGCGAGCGCATCCGAGATCGTTCTGCGTTCGGCAAACAGCGTTGCTGAATTTGTTCGGTTGACGCGCTTGATCAAATCGAGCAGCTCTGCCGAAACGCGACCCAGTTCAGCAAGCAGCTCCTGCGGATTTTCTGCCGCCGGATCTCCTTCCTGGACCTTTGCGTTCGTAAGTAGTCTCGACTTCAGTTGCGCGATTCGCTTTTGGCAATCAGCGCGTAAGATTAGTGCTTCTGCTAGTTTCATTTCTGTTTACCTCAAAAGAATCTGACGTAAATCGTGGAACGGTTCGGCAAAAACCTGGGCTTCGTCCTCGTAATAAACGTAGCCGGTTTTCTGCGATCGAATGGTCCAAACGTAAACATCATTGCGTTCAAGAATCGCTACCAGATCCCATGC
>DATJKB010000226.1:0-2968 GCA_035491875.1 Pyrinomonadaceae bacterium
GGTAGAATGCCGCGACCTTCAGTTTCGTTGTAGAACGACACGTTCCCGGAAACCACCGGCGTTCCAAACGCACGACATGCTTCCGCCATTCCATCGATCACTTCCGAAAACGACCACATCACTTCCGGTTTCTCTGGCGAAGCAAAATTCAAACAATTGGTAATCGCGATGGGCCTGGCTCCGACACACACGACATTTCTCGCCGCTTCAGCCACGACGAGCTTTGCGCCCTCTCGTGGGTTGGCAAAGCAATACCGGCCGTTGCCATCGAGCGTCATCGCCAGCGCGCGTCTTGTTTCCTTGATTCTCACAACTGCCGCATCGGCACCGGGCAGGATCGCCGTGTTGGTCCTTACCATGTGGTCATACTGTCGATAGACCCACTGCTTAGAAGCAATGTTTCCGCTGGCGAGAAGTTTCAACAACGCCACAGTGTGATTTATTGGGACTGCGGACCTTGGACTTAGGACGCTGGACTTCGGACCCACCGCCGGCTGCATCGGCCGTTCATATCTTGGCGCCTCGTCTGTTAATGCGGCTACGGGAATGTCAGCGACTTGTTCACCGTTGTGAATAACCTGCATCCGACCACTGTCTCGCACGCGACCGATCACGACCGCGTCGAGATCCCACTTGCGAAAGATGTCCATCACCTCTCGCTCGCGACCGGAATGGGCCACGATTAGCATTCGCTCCTGCGATTCAGAGAGCAGCATTTCATAAGCTGTCATTCCCTCTTCTCGCTGCGGCACTAAAGACAGATCTAGTTCGATACCAGTTCCGGCGCGTGCGGCCATTTCACATGATGAAGAAGTCAGACCCGCGGCTCCCATGTCTTGAATACCCGCGACAGCACCGCTGCGCATCGCCTCGAGACATGCTTCCAACAAGAGCTTTTCGAGAAATGGATCGCCAACTTGTACAGTTGGTCGTTTCTCAAGCGCCTCTTCATCGAACTCAGCGGAGGCCATCGTAGCGCCGTGAATTCCGTCGCGACCGGTTTTTGCTCCCACATACAAAACAGGATTGCCGATACCGGTCGCTTTGCCGAAGAAGATCTGGTCGTGTCGAACTAAACCAAGAGCGAAAGCATTCACGAGCGGGTTCAGCGCATAAGCATCATCGAAAGCAACTTCGCCACCAACCGTCGGCACTCCGAACGCGTTGCCATAGTGCGCGATGCCCGCAACAACACCTGCGAGCAACGATCGATTGCGACGACCGTTTTGCACGTTATCCAGCGAGCCGAATCGCAAACTGTTCATTGCTGCAACTGGACGCGCGCCCATGGTGAAGATGTCGCGGAGGATGCCACCGACACCTGTCGCTGCGCCTTGAAAAGGTTCGATAAAAGACGGGTGATTGTGAGATTCGATTTTGAATGCCGCGCACCAGCCATCTCCCAGGTCGATGATTCCGGCATTCTCGCCCGGAGGTACAATCACGCGTTCTCCGGTTGTCGGTAATCGTTTGAGATGAATGCGCGAAGATTTGTAGGAACAGTGTTCCGACCACATCACAGAGAAGATGCCGAGCTCGACGAGCGTCGGCTCTCGACCCAGCAGTTCTCTTATTCGTTGATATTCGTCCTGAGTGAGGTTGTGCGCGGAGATGACGTCTGGGGTGATCATGCTCAGTTGCGTGCGCCTATCACTTTGTCGATCGCCAATCTTAATTCACCTGGATTAACGCGGCCGAAATGTTTGTACGCAACCTGTCCGTTGGTTGTGTAAAGAATCGTCGCCGGTAGATCGCCTTGCCACGTGGGATCGACAGCTTTGATCGCCGGATCAGGATCAGGCGCGTTCAGCAGATACGCGGGCATCGTCGCTTTCATCTTCTGCAAAAACTCGGGCACGGTCGTTTTAATGTCAGGCACATCGTCGAGCGAAACAGTGACGAAATCTAATCCAAGTTTTTTGTAATCAGCGTCGATCTTCACCAGGTCAGGGAATTCATCCCGGCAGGGGTCGCACCACGTGGCCCAGAAGTTAACCAGGAGTGGTTTGTCTGACTGTCTGTTGAGTAAAGCGACGAGTGCGTCGGTCTTGATTTCGGTAACTACTGGAGGGCGGACGGCAGAAACTTTCGACTTCGCGGGCCGGCTGGTTCTTTTTTGTGCCGGCGCCGCGAAGCCCGAAAGCAAAATGCTCAGGCCAACTGAGATAACTAACAGCGATCGAGTCGGGCGCATAGTTAACCGCGTTTGATAGTGCACCCGAAAGAAGTAGCGTTCGTTTTTTCCACCGGCTTGCCAGAAAGAACCAGAGTCAACGCCTCGCGCAACTCGCTTGAATTCACACCAGCAGGATCTTTGCTGTTGTCGATACGGCCGTGATAGACGAGCTTGTTATTAGCATCGAGGAAGTAAGCCTCCGGAGTTACTTTCGCTCCGAGACGATCCGCGATCTTATTGCCCGAATCCTTGAGAATCACGAAGCTCAGTTTGTGCTGAGCCGCATGCGCCTTCACTGCGCCAGCATCTTCTGTCGAGTTCGAGTTAATGCCGATAACGTTGATGCCTTTGGCTTTGAAATCCTGTGCGAGCTGTTCCATTCGCTCGTTGTAAGCGTTGGACACCGGACACTGAACGGCGATGAACAGGATTACAGATCCGTTCTTGCCTTTCAGCGAGGCAAGCGTTCGGTTTGTGCCCTCGACATCCGGAAGCGTGAAATCCTCAATGGTGGCTCCGATGGCCGGTGGGGCTGGAATCTCGTTGTTACTTCTTCCGCTCCCAGCAATCACAAATGCCGATAGCAGCAGAGCCGCCGGCAGAATCAGTGCGAGTCGCTTCTTCATACAATCTCCTTTCAGGCAGGGAAAAGTGGAAGGCAAAGATTAGCAGCCTGTGTACCCAGTCGCAAGCGACCCTCTCTTTGGCGTGCGGCTGCCCAATACTGGGAGCGCGGACGTCCTCGTCCGCAAACGCGACGTAAGTCGCGCAAGATCTGTTCGCTTCGCTCAT
>DATJKB010000227.1:0-3234 GCA_035491875.1 Pyrinomonadaceae bacterium
TAGATGACCCGTGCTTCTGTATGAAGTTTCTGTGCGAGTTCCGCCGCGCCAACTTTCGCGTCGCCATTGCCAAGCAGCTGCGTCTGCTTCATCTTCTGCGGCAGATAGATCTTTTCAATTTTCTGGTGCGAGGGTCGCGACGTGGCATCCGCTGAAGGAGTGACTTCTTTTATCTCTTTCTTCTTTGCCGCCATGATGCCCTTCAACGTGGCGTAGCGAATCTGGCTGATGCCGGATTGAATTGTCAGGAGCGCGGGCAGCGACATCGTGTACCACTGGTACCACCCACTCTCGAGCTCGCGCTTTACACGAAACTTATCAGCAGCGGCATCGACTTCAATGACGATCGTCGCGTGTGGCAATCCGAGAAGCTCAGCGACGATCACGCCCGTCTGGCCGTAGCCATAATCGTCCGACTGAAGGCCGGTCATAACGAGATCCGGTTTCTCTTCGCGAATCGCGTCAGCCAACAAACCGGCCGCTGCGTAAGGTGAAAGATGTGCGAGGTTATCGCCGAGGATATGAATGGCACGATCGGCGCCACGCGCGAGCGCATCTTTGATCACGCTCTTGACGCGCTGCGGGCCCATCGATACTACGACGACTTCACCGCCGAGTTTTTCTCGCACGCGCAAGCCTTCTTCGAGCGCGTACCCGTCTGACTCGCTGACCTCGAACGATAGGTCCGCTTCTTCAATCCAGGTTGCTTCTTTATTAATGCGCAGGATCGCGTCTTTGTTCGCGACCTGTTTCATTAGGACGACTATCTTCATTTATTTAATTGGGGTATTGGTCTTTGATCTTTGGTCTTTCGTGTTTGGTCGTTGGTCTTTGTACTTGGTCATTGGCATTGGCAATCTCAAATCTCAAATCGCAGATTTCAGATCTAAAAAGACTAAAGCAAAAATGCAAAGGCCAAAGACCGAAGGCCAAAAGCCCAAGTCCAAAGACAAAAAATCTATTCGCTGTACCGCTTAAACAACAATGCCGCGTTCGTACCACCAAATCCGAAACTGTTCGAAAGCACGTAGTCAACTTCAGCCGGACGCGGTTCATTAGGTATGTAATCTAGATCGCAATCCGGATCCGGGTTCACGTAGTTGATCGTCGGCGGCAAAGTATTCCGATGTATAGCCAGGGTCGAAAAAACACCTTCGATTCCCCCGGCTGCGCCCAACAGATGGCCCGTCATCGACTTCGTTGAACTTACTGCAAGTTTGTATGCGTGTTCACCGAACGTGGTCCTGATTGCCATCGTCTCAAACTTGTCGTTGTATGGCGTTGACGTGCCATGCGCGTTGATGTAACCGACAGCTTGAGGCTCCACTCCCGCATCCTGCAACGTCTTCTGCATTACGCGAATCGCGCCCGAACCTGTTTCGTCGGGCATCGTGATGTGAAATGCGTCGGCGGTCATTCCATATCCCACGATTTCCGCATAGACCTTCGCGCCTCGTTTTCGAGCAAACTCCAACTCTTCGAGAATCATGATTCCCGCGCCTTCGCCAATCACAAACCCTTCACGATCGCGCTCGAAAGGTCGCGAAGCACGAACTGGATCATCATTGCGCGTGGAAAGCGCTCGCATCGCGGCGAAACCGGCAACACTCATCGGTGTGATCGCCGACTCCGCACCGCCGCAGATCATCACGTCTGCCGCGCAGCGCTGAATCAGCTTGAAGCTATCGCCAATTGCGTGCGCTCCTGCCGAGCACGCTGTCGCGGTCGCGGAATTTGGTCCCTTGGCGTTGTGTCGGATTGAAACCTGACCGGAAGCCAGATTGACGATTGCGGAAGGAATGAAGAACGGCGAAACACGTCCAGGACCATCGTTCAGCAATTTCGAATGCTCGCGTTCGATGGCCCAGAAGTCGCCTATTCCGCTGCTGATGTAGGTGCCGACTTGCTCGGCAATGTCGTCAGTAACCTTCAGTCCGCTGTCGGTGACCGCTTCTTGCGCGGCGGCGACGGCGTACTGAATGAAGGCGCCCATCTTGCGCGCCTCCTTCTTCTCGACATACTTGAGCGGGTCGAAGTCTTTGACTTCGCAGGCAAACCTAACTGGAAACTTCTCTGCGTCGAACTTCTTGATGTAGTCGGCACCACTGCGACTACTCATCAACGCAGTCCACGTTTCTTCTACAGAATTGCCAACGGGAGTTACTAAACCCAGGCCCGTGACAACAACACGACGTGTCAACTTAAACTCCTTTGAAGTAGTTCCCTTGGAGCGCGGCGACTCGTCGCCGCTTTAGCATAAAAGCGGTGACAAGTCACCGCACTCCAAAAACAACTTTCACGCACCACTACTTCTTGTGCTGATCGATGTAGTTGTAAGCATCGCGCACACTCTGGATCTTTTCAGCATCCTCGTCGGGTATTTCTATGCCAAATTCCTCTTCGAAGCGCATCACCAATTCAACTGTATCCAGCGAATCCGCGCCGAGGTCGTCGATGAATCGCGCGTTTGGCGTAACCTCGTTTTCGTCGACTCCTAATTCGTCAACGATGATCTGCTTTACCTTATTCTCGATCTCTTGATCGGGCATCTCGTTTGCTCCTCTTGAGTTTGATAGTCAATTACGAATGGGCCGCAGCCTTTTCCACCGCTGCTCGCAAACCCGCGACATCTTCAACATTGAAACAGTTCACATCCCGACTGATCTGGCGCATTAGGCCAGAAAGAACCTTACCCGGTCCAACCTCAGCGAATGTTCGAATTCCCTCGTCGATCAAAAAGCTCATCGACTGAAACCAGCGCACGGGCGACGAGACTTGCCTGATAAGCGAATCGCGCAACACCGCCGGATCCTTAGTTGCAACTGCATCGACATTGGTGACAACCGACGCCTTTGCATCACTGAACGACAACTGCTCAAGATCCTTTGCCAGGCGATCCTGCGCAGGCTTCATTAACGCGCAATGAAACGGCGCACTTACGTTCAACTTCACGACGCGTTTAGCCCCAACTTCCTTTAGTGCCTCCACCGCACGGTCGATTGCGGTTGCATGTCCAGCGATTACAACCTGGTTTGGCCCGTTTATGTTAGCCGGGGAACAAACTTCTTCGCCGCTTACCTCTCTACATACCTTCTCAATGTCGCTCAGCTTAGCGCCGATCACTGCGGCCATGGCGCCCACTCCAACCGGTACAGCTTCCTGCATGTACCTACCGCGCGCGCGCACCGTTTTCACTGCGTCTGACAGGGTCAATACTCCCGCTGCAACGAGCCC
>DATJKB010000228.1:0-2950 GCA_035491875.1 Pyrinomonadaceae bacterium
TCCTCACCGCCGTCGTTGTGCTGCCGTTCTTAATCGCTTCAATCATCGTTCCGCAGTTGTGGTGGTTGTTCGTTGCCATGGCTGGGGCCGCACTGACGCTCGGGCTGTTTGAGTTCTATAAATTGGCAAAACGTCGCGACATGAAGCCAAACGTTGTCGCGATGTATCTCGGTGGCTCGGCGATCTTCACGGTCTTTCTTTTCAACGAGTCGAACGAATTCGTAAACGTGCTCTTGCTGCAAGCGATTCTGCTAGCGCTGATAATCGGAACACTGGTCGCAGCAACCTTTCAGGAAGTTAACTTCGAAAAAATGATCGCATCGTGCGGCGCGACTATTCTCGGAGTCCTTTATGTCGCGTTGCTTGGAAGTCATCTCATTGCCGTGCGCACCGGATTCAATCCAACGCTGTCGACGCACCTGCTGTCGTTCTTCTTTCTCCTTTTGATGGGTTCCGATATTGGTGCGTATTACGTCGGACGTCTGATCGGTAAACACAAACTCGCGCCGAAGATTAGTCCCGGCAAAACGTGGGAAGGTGTTGCCGGCGGAATTGGGGCTGCGCTCGCGATGGCCACACTCGCACACTTCTGGTTCTTCCGCGAGTTGCCATTGAAGTGGGCACTTCCCCTGGCGGCAATAATGACAGTGCTTGGAGTGCTCGGTGATCTTGTGGAAAGCGCTTTGAAACGGGGCGCCGGTGCAAAGGATGCAGCGAATATTCTGCCAGGGCACGGTGGCATACTCGACAGATTGGATAGCTTGCTCTTCAACGCACCGCTCATCTACTATTTTGGTCGCTTCTATTTCAATACGTAACTGATTAGACGCTGAATGACTACACGTAAAATCGTCCTGATTGTCGGCGCGATTGTCGTCGCAGTGGGCTTGATTGTAGTGATATTCGTTGGTGGCATCGTTGGCTTCGCTTTTTATAGCGTAGGAAAGAGCGATGCCGCGACGAAAGCGAAGGAGTTTCTAAGGACGAACGCTACATTGAAGCAGGATATCGGCGAGGTGAAAGACTTTGGGACGTTTGTCACCGGCAGTATCAATATTCAGAATGCGAACGGCGCCGCCACCCTTAATCTGAAAGTAATTGGAGCGAATAAAACAGTTCACGCTTCTGTTAACCTCGAGTACTACCGCGGTCGTGATTGGCGCGTCAGTTCAGCGTCATATGTTAATGAACATGGCGAAACTGTGAATCTGCTCGACCCCTACGAAGCAAGAAGATTCGCTTCGTCGGCCCTCCTGGAGTATCGTGATCCCTCACGAGGTTTGATCACCACCAATTTATGAAGTCAAAAGGCGTTGCTATTCTCGGCTCAACCGGCTCAATCGGGTGCAACTCGTTACGGGTCATTGAATCGTTGGGTGACGAGCGATTTCGAGTTGTCGCACTCGGCGCAGGGAGTAACGTTGAGAAACTCGCCGACCAGGTGGCGACCCACTTACCGGAACTCGTGTCGGTCGACAGTGATTCGGCGGCGCATGACTTACGTGCATTGTTGTTCGAGCGAGACATTGACTTGCCCCGCATCGTGGTGGGAACTGAAGGGCTTGTTGAAGTTGCAACTAACGATCAAGCTGACTGCGTTATCTCGGCAACGGTCGGCGCAGTTGGCTTCGTTCCGACACTGCGAGCATTGGAGTGCGGCAAGCGTGTCGCGTTAGCAAACAAAGAAACTCTTGTCATGGCGGGCGAACTAATGACTGCCGCAGCTCGCAAATCCGGCGCGGAGCTTTTGCCTGTTGATTCAGAACACAATGCGCTGCATCAGTGCCTTCGCGGACAAAGGCGCGACGAAGTTAGACGAATCGTGCTGACCGCATCGGGAGGACCCTTTCGCACAAAGAACAAGACGGAAATAAAAAACGCAACCGTTGAGGAAGCGATGCGACATCCTACCTGGAACATGGGCGCAAAGATCACCATCGACTCTGCGACCCTCATGAACAAAGGGCTCGAGGTGATTGAGGCCCACTGGCTGTTCGGATTCGGTCCTCACGAGATAGGGATTCTGGTGCATCCGGAATCGGTGGTGCACTCAATGATCGAGATGGTTGACGGATCAGTGATTGCGCAGATGGGTGTAACTGACATGCGTCATGCAATTCAGTATGCCCTGACGTACCCCGAGAGACATGAATGCGAGTTGCCGCCTTTGGATCTGGCCGCAGTGTCAGCGTTGCACTTTGAAGGACCGGACCTAGACCGATTTCCGTGTATTGGATTGGCTTATCGCGCGCTTGAAGCGGGCGGCACACTCCCCGCAGCGATGAATGCAGCTAATGAAGAAGCAGTGCACGCATTTATTGATGGTCGATTGAGTCTGACAGAGATTCCGCAAGTAATAGAATCCGTCATGGATAGTCACCTCAATGAACCGGTGCGCGATATCGAAACGGTACTGGTTGCGGACCGTGCTGCCAGAACGAACGCGCTCGCAGAAATCGAAAAGATATCTACCCACGCCTCTCCCGCAGTCTAATAACAAGAGCAGAAGCAGCAGGCAGGGAACAAAAGAAATCATTGGTCAGTTGTCAATTGATAATTGATAACTGTCAAATGACAACTGACCAATGATTTCTTTTGTTCCTGCCTCCTGCCCCTGTTCCTGAATTCAAATCAGTGGAAATGCCTTTTGTTTGACGCATCTGAAACCGACGCGTAAACTCGCCTTTGCAACGCTGAAGCGACGAGATGTGTCAAAACAGCCGTTACGAATTGAAATATCAGGAGAAAAGTTTCGCGAATGAGCTATTTCATTGTTCCACTGGCCTTTATATTCATATTGGGTTCCGCGGTTATTTTGCACGAGTTTGGACACTTCATTGTCGCCAAGCTTCTGGGAATTCGAGTCGAAACATTCTCCGTAGGCTTCGGACCTCGCCTGTTCGGCAAAAAGTGGGGACATACTGACTACCGTGTCTCGGCGATCCCGCTC
>DATJKB010000229.1:0-8504 GCA_035491875.1 Pyrinomonadaceae bacterium
GGTCAGTTCACGCGCCGAGAATATTGCAGTTCGCGGCGACTACGTTGAGGTTCGCACCGCCAGCGTGTTTGCAGGCGCCTGTCACTTCAACGGTGAGGTCACGACTGCCGGGCGCGAGGCCATGATGGCGTGGAACTTCACTTCCGGAAAATGGCAGGACATCGATCTCAGCGGCGTTCGTTTGATGGCCATCGTTAGCTCCGATACAAACCTTTCAGAGACCAATACCGCACGCCAATCTGAGATCATTGTTGACTCAGGCGTGACGCGAGCTAAAGCGTTGGCTGCACTCAATGTGCTGAAAGAAAAATACTCCTCAGCCCTCGGCAATATCGTGAAGGTGCGATTTGCGCCAATCAACTTCGTGCACAGCGGAAAGACCTACGAAGTAACGTCATCGGGCGCGACAATCAACGTCGAAGCCATGCCGAACGATCTCTGCTGCAAGATGCCGAACCTCGTTTGGTACACACCTTTGGTCGGCTTAGAAAACCGGAAGGTGGGTTACACAACGAAAGCTCTCTACGATGGGAACGGAGTCGGCGAACCATGGTCGCGCTCCGATGAGAACAGCGCGTTCTACGGAAGCTTCGCTTTCTAGAACCGGCTTAGCTCACATTCAGTGTCAAGACCGACGCTAACCAGTCGGTCACTCATGAGCCAATCTCAAGTGCTGCTTTGGATATGCGCTGTCATAGCGGGTCTACTGCTAGTTCCCGTGCGGCTCGTCCTTGCGTTTTTCCATTCTTCAACTTTACAGAATTTCTGGTATTCAGCGGTGTCTGCCTTCTACTCGCAGTAGCATTCAGAACAAAATCGTGGGTATGGGCCTTGGTCGTAGCGGCCCCAACTTGCTGGCAAGTTCTTCGCATCGTCAGGCGCTTGGGTTTCGATAGAATCAGTAATGGAATAGGCACCGGCCACGCTTTGTCGCTCGTTCTAATCCCACTTGCCGCGTGTTGCGGCGCGGCGGTCGGGAGAAAGCTCATCGAGGCAAAAAGAGCAACGTCACATCCAGTCAACTAAACGTAACATTTGGCGATTGCTTGATGTTTCTTTCAATCGGCAATTGGCAATCGGCAATCGACAATGTTCTTGACTCTTTCCCCATTCAGTTCTAACTTTTCTCTAGTTGCCACTTCTCAGCACTGCGCCACATGTATGAGAAGTTTAAAGAATTAGACGGCACACACCCCTGGCGGCTCGTGAGTCCTGATGGATATGTCGACTACCAGGCTCGCTATCGTCCGCGCGGACGAGTGCTGTACGTCAACTTCTCGCTCGCCGAGGAGCTGGGCCTCATCGCCAAAAATCATCCACACACGATCACCAAAGAACTCGCAAGCGCAATTCTCGAAGCCTTCTCGTTGACCATCATTAACGAACACGACCTGCAACAGGGAGCTAAGTTTCCTGCCGATACCATCAGGCCAAACTTCTACATGGCCACGCGGTACCTGCAAACTCAACATCGCAACAAGCAGGGCAAGACTTCAGGCGACGGTCGCAGTATCTGGAATGGTTACCTGAAAACAAAACCTCTAACATTCGATATCAGCAGCCGAGGCACGGGGGCGACGATTCTGAGCCCCGGCGCGCAGGACGCACCAGATCACGTCGTCAAAACTGGCGATGAAAGTTATGGGTATTCGTCAGGCTTAGCAGAGCTCGATGAAATGTTGGGCAGTGCGGTCATGTCTGAAATTTTTTATCGACAAAACATTCCCACTGAAAGATGCCTGGCGGTTATTGGCTACCCGGACGGATCTTCTATCGGCGTCAGGAGCGCGCCTAATCTGCTGCGTCCTGCGCACATCTTTCGCTATCTAAAGCAAAGCCGCTTGGAAGAACTAAAGGCGTCGGTCGATTACTTCATCGATCGTGAGATCGCCAACGGCTTTTGGAAATTCTCGAAAGATCGTTCGCGGTACCAACAGGCACTCGATTACCTTGCCACTTCATACGGGCGCATGGCCGCGGTTCTCGAAGAGGAATACATCTTCAATTGGCTGGCGTGGGATGGCGATAACATGCTCGCAAGTGGCGCGATTCTCGACTACGGATCCATCCGGCAATTCGCCGCGAAGCATGACAAGTATCGTTACAAAGACGTCGACCGTTATTCCGCGTCGCTCATTGAACAAAGAGGCTGGGCGAGAATAATTGTGCAGACGTTTGCGCAGGCGATGCATTTCCTCGAGAAGGGACGAAAACGGAACCTGCAAGCGTTCAAGAACAGTCCTTCTCTGAAGATCTTCGATGAAGCCTTTCAGAAGGAACAACAGTTTCGGATCCTCTGGCGCGTTGGTTTCGATCAGCGGCAGATCGACTGCCTGCTGCAATGCAGACAGAAAGAGGTGCGTGAGTTCGATCGCGCTTTGGACTACTTTGAAGATCTAAAGATCTCAAAAGGCGTCGAGAAACTACCGGATGGGATCACACATAAGCCCTTGTTCCTCATCCGCAATCTACTGCGCGTGCTGCCGGGATACTATCTGTCACAATGCATCAAAGGTGTCGACGACGAAACCGCGTACATGCCAGCAGATGTTTTCTGTCAGTTCATGGCGGCGTCGTATGCACGCAGGAAGGATCTAAGACTAACGAAGAGCCGGCAATCACACGTAAAGAATTTCCAGCGATCCTATCTGGAGCTTGTCGCGACGGCGGGAGGACCAATCGAGGAAGTACTGAATACAATGCAGGAGCGATCCGCAGTTATCAATCACCGTCACCGCATCACCGGCGACGCTATGGTCTATATCATTGAAGAAGTGTTGGCGTTGAAAGATCGGATCAAAGTCGACGAGCTACAGGAAGTGTTGGAAGCATTTATTGAGTCGCAGGTGTTGATACCCGGGTCCTGGCACCCGATCGATTTGGACCAGCTGAAAGGAAACAGTCTTAAGAATCAGCTGCTGCAAAAATTCCAGTCGAGTTTGGAACTCAACAAAGAGTCCGTGTGAGGGAGAAGAAGGCTATTCAGTACCGTGCGCGGTAGCGGACGGCCAAGACTCAATGTTATGAGCGTACGCGCCCTACCAATATCGCTACATGAGTGGTGGCCGTCCGCTACCGCGCACGGTACTGAATAGTCCCTTTTTCCCCACTTCCCCTTTGCTCTACACCTTGTAAATCTCCGCTCCCTGAATGCGCTTAAATTTCTTCCGCAACGGACGGTAGTTTTTCTCAAGTGCGACAATGTACGTGTAGCCAGAATATTCAATCTGCGTCGCAAGTTGGTCGACGAATTTCTGACTGGATCCACTGGTCCTGACTGAATACCACGGATATTTTGGAATTACTCCGAGCACATATCCCGGTTCGTCAGGGAAATGCTTGACATCTTTTTGCACCAGATAAGCGACGCGTACACGCCGGAACGCAGCCAATTGCTCACAAAGATGCCGCAGTTTATCAGTGGGAAGGTTGTGTGGCTTGAAGGTATCTTTGGTGGTGATGGTCTCACGTTCGGCGCGCGCTCGTTCTGCCTCTAAGAAATAATCTTCGGCACGCTTGCGATACCTCTCGGCTTCCTCAGCTTTCTCCCTGCGCTTCAGAAAATAATAGATAAGCTCACACCCCGCAGGGACTGAGCTGATGTCTTTCTCCATGGCTCGGTCGATGTGTTTGATTCCCTCCTCATCCGACTGCGCCAGTAAGGCCTCGCCCAAAGTGTAATTCGCCGCCGCATGATCTGGCTGCTGCTGCAACAATTCTCGAAGTGTGGGAATCGCTGGTTCATAACCCTTTGTGCCGAGTGTGAAGCGGGCGCGTTCCCACATCTCTTCGACAGTTAACGGTTGCGATTCCGCCTTTTGCGCCAATTCCGAAAGCGACTTCTCAGCTTCGCGTACAAACTGATATCGCTGCTCCCACTGAGGACGAACACGCTCAACCCATGATTTATTTCTCATGCCGATAAGATCGGCCGGCGCAAAGTTCAGCAACTGACTGTCGGCTCTTTCTGTTGACTCATCAATCGCAAAGGCTTCAATACTGGCTGCATCTTTCAAATCTGGATACCCGAGCGCGGCGAGCCGATCGATTAAAGCCGGATGCGTGTCGTCGTAGTTGTGACGTTTCATCAAACATTGCCCCAACCACAACTTGCGTTGATCGTCTGCAATGGGCTCCGCCAAAGCTGAGAGCATTCGTGTGAAAGCATCTTTGGGTGGATCGGGTTCGTCATCAGCTTTCTTAAACAGGTCAGGCAAGAACTTCTGTTCGATTACACAGCTTTTGAGTTCCATTTTGATCAATGCCTGCGCAGCCATTTGTTTACTTGACAACTTCACGGCGCAACGGTCAGCTTCGTACTCCTGGACTCGAGCAAGAACAAAGGAGTATGCAGAGAAATACGGTGCATACCAATTGAAGAATTTTTCGAAGATTACTTCCACGCCACGTCTTTGATTGTGTTGTACTTTCTCGAGTATCTGGCTCCATGTCTGCCGAAGACGATAGATCCATCCTGAGAACCGGCTGTGGTTCCCGGAGAGGTGACCAAACTCATGAGCGAGAACTGCGCGAAGCTCTTGAAGTGAGAGTGCGTGCAACAGCGGTAAACCGATCAGAAGATAGTTTTCCTGCCAGCCAAGAATTCCGAGCCGAGGGCGTTGAACTATACCCGCGTTGAGATCACCAGTCAGTAGAAGTTTGTGTACCTCAGGACCATTAGTTGCGCGCCTGACCTTCTTGACCAGATCAAACAATCTCGGCGCATCCGCGGGACGCATTGGTTTTCCTTCAGGCTCAGGAAACTTTATCCACATCGAGCGCAAGATGATCGCCGCGAGAGCCAGCGGGATTATCAGGAGCTTGATGATCAGGAAGTTAACCTTTCCGCTGTAAATGACCAGCGCGACAAGCCCGCCAGCGGATGCGAGGATTGAGAACAAAAACAGGTAGCCGAGCGCAGCCAATAGAGCAACACGCAAGGTATAAGCGGACGGGTTCTTGCGCGAATACAGTTCAAGCCGCTGTACTAGATCTTCGAATTCTTTTTGCGTCATGAGTAAATCCTGGTGCGGGGTGGTTTATGCGACGTGAGGAACGTCAGGCTAGACTAGGATACCGAACTGAGACTCTCGCGGACAAGAAAATTTTTAGAGCCCCGGTTCTGATGTCCGCTAGCTCGTGACTCCGCTAGGAGTCCGATGTTTATAGTCCGCAAAACCTTACAACCTCCGGCGCAATTAAGAGGAGCGGACTCTCCCCGATCCTGATCTTCGCGCTGTCCGCTCCTCTTAATTGCGATATCTTCTTTTGCCACCCGATGCTATAAACATTGGACTCCTAACGGAGTCACGAGAACGCTTTATTCAAAACTCAAGATATACTCGCGACCAGCGAACAAGGTGATGCTGGTAAGGGCGCCATTGCCCGGAAGCGTCACCCGTCGACGATTTACAGCGAACCCACTGATACGCTGACCTTGAGGTGGCCGCAACCTAAAGGATGCATCCACCCTCGGTTTTAATGTTGCCGTGGCCGCTTTCCCATCTCTCCACGTTAAATCAATTTCCAAGCCGCCTCGCGCGCGAAGTCCTTTCACCGATCCAGTCGGCCACGCTTTCGGCAGTCCAGGAAAAAAACTGACCTCACCGCTATAATGACTCTGCAAGAGCATCTCCGTAATACCGGCGGTGGCTCCGAAGTTGCCGTCGATCTGAAACGGCGGATGATTGTCGAGCAGGTTGGGTAAGGTCGATTTTGCCAACAGTGCCACGATGTTCTCATGTGCGTTGTCGCCGTCTTCCAACCGCGCCCAGAAGTTGATGATCCACGCGCGACTCCAACCTGTGTGACCACTGCCCGCCTGCAGTCGACGTTCAAGTGAGACACGTGCCGCTTTTGCTAGCTCAGGCGTGCGACGCACGGTTATCTGGTTACCCGGATGAAGCGCAAAGAGATGCGAGATGTGTCGATGCCCAGGCTGCGGCTCATCATAATCTTCGAGCCACTCCATTAATTGACCGTGCTGGCCAATCCTTGGCGGCACCAGTCGCCTGCGCGCGGCAATTAATTTGTTTCGAAACTCGGTATCTACCCCCAACAAGTAACTCGCTTCACTAACACAAAAGAAAAGTGCATTCGTAATCTGTGAGTCCATTGAAGGACCCATGCAGAGTTTCACTGCCTGACCATCAGGCGCTTTGTACTGGTTCTCGGGGGATAACGATGGTCCTGTAATTAAATGGCCGTTACCATCGTCTACCATATACTCCAACAGAAACTGCGCAGCCTCTTTCATGACCGGATATGCACGCCGTTGGAGAAACTCGCGATCGCGTGTGAAGGCGTAATGATCCCAGTAATGCAAACTCAGCCATGCAGCACCCATTGGCCAGATACCCGAACCGACGCCGTCGATCGGTACCGCATGACCCCACAAATCCGTGTTGTGGTGAATCACAAACCCGCCCACTCCGTACATCCGATTGGCGACGCGTCGCCCGTCTTCGCGTGCGTTCTCAACAAGATCAAATAACGGCTCGTGCAACTCAGAAAGATTGCAAACCTCTGCGGGCCAGTAATTCATCTCTGTGTTGATATTGACGGTGTACTTACTGTCCCACGACGGCTCAAGATTGTCGTTCCATTTGCCCTGGAGATTTGCTGCCATCGATCCCGGACGGCTGCTGCTGATCAGAAGATATCGTCCAAACTGGAAGTACAGTGCCTCAAGATCGAGATCAGTTTCGCCTGCTTCGACGCGTTTCAAGCGCGCGTCTGTAGGCAATGAGGATTTTGCTCCGTTTAGATCCAGCTCAACTCGCCTAAAGAAGCGGCGATGATCGGCAATGTGTGCTGCACGAAGCTGCTTGTAGGTTTTTCGCGACGCTACCGTCAGGCATTGTTTGCACTTCGCGACTTTGTCCTTCTCACGAAAATCAGTGGCAGCAGCAAACAGCAATGTTACGGCGTCCGCATTCTTTACTTGCACCTCAGCATCAGAAACTGATGTCGTGCCACCTTCCGCAAGCACTTTCACCATCCCGCAAAACTTAACGCCGAGCTTTCTTTCGAGCGCGTGTTTTTCGCTCCGCGTGATTGCTTCGCCTTCGATGATCACAAGGTTAGGTTGCTCGGTCGTCGTCTTGCTATCGCGAGCGCGCGTAAGTGTCGCAGCGAACGAGATGCTTTTTGGCTTGTCTGCGGTGATTCGTACGACGATGACTTGATCTACCGCGGACGCAAATACTTCGCGAGTGTATCGAACGCCACCTGATCGATAACTGACGCCGGCGATCGCAGTATCGAGATCAAGCTCGCGTTTGTAATCTGTTACGAGTCCCTCAGTCGAGAAGTTAATCAGCAAATCCCCGAGCGGTTGATAAGGCGGCATTCGCTTTGGAATGGAAATCATCGTTCGCTCAGCAAGGATCTCCGCTTCCTTTGGCTTGCCGGCGAAGAGTAGACGTCTTACTTCCGCAAGATTCTTCGCCGCCTCCGGATTGATTCGATCGCGCTTCTCCCCCGCCCAAACGGTGTCTTCATTGAGTTGAATACGCTCGGCGTTCGTGCCACCAAAGATCATCGCCGCCAATCTCCCGTTGCCGATCGGCAATGCTTCATTCCATTCCTTTGCGGGTTTTTGGTACCAGAGACGCAGTTTGGACCAAGCAGAGCTGGAAACCGCACGTTGAGCAGTTTGCGACTGAAGATGTTTGGGGAGGAGTCCGAGTGCTGACAGAAAAAGAAATGTTCGTCGTTTCATGTGTATATCGGTGGAATGAAGTCAGTACCACCTCGCGGTAGCGGGTGTCCGATACACTTTAGTTTGTCGTGTTGTACCCTTGCTTCAACTGCTTTCAGAAAACAGCTCACAATTCCCGAAAACAGTTGTATCCACGGCAGCACACGACAAACTAAAGTGTATCGGACACCCGCTACCGCGAGCTGGTACTGACCTCATACCACTCAGTCTTTATCATCTACTCCAAACTCAAAAATGCTGTTGGCAATCCTTCTGACGCAACACTCACAGCCGCTTTGCCTTTCCGTTCGATGCCGATCAGTGCGCGTCCATTGTAGAGTTGCACTTTACGAGCAGCGGTCGATGTGCCGAGGTTCTCGATCAGCCGTCCATCCCCCGTGAGATCGAATTTGACAAAGTTTCTCGCATCGAGACAGAGCAAGCCCGCAGCATCAACCAACCGCGCCTCGATCAAGTTCGTAGTCGCGTTGCGCTGAACGATCGTCAAAACCAACCTGTTGGGCTTGTCCCATTTTGCTGTTTGATACGTAAAACTGATCTCATCTGAAACTGCTACGCGGTTCTTTTTACCGATTGCCTTAATGACGTTTGCGCCTTCTTTGAATTTGACTAGCCAGCGCAACCCGGCCGCTGGAAATTGCTGGCTGTTTCTCTTCCTCTCCTCAACCGAAGAACCATTGACGAAGAGCTCCACGGCAGGACAGTTCGAGTAGACCTTTACGAGCTTCAATTCGTCCTTCTCGCCCCAACGAACGGGCCAGGAGTGTCCGTAAATATGGAC
>DATJKB010000230.1:0-6693 GCA_035491875.1 Pyrinomonadaceae bacterium
CATTTCCAGTTGATCCGCTGCCAAGAACGGTAAGTTTCATGAAGCTTGCTCAGACACAATAAGAAGAATGGCAGACAGAATTTACCACTGAAATGATCTCGACGCGAGTGAAGAGTTTGAAGTGGTGAAGTTTTTATGAAATGAAAAAATGATCGCGCAAAAACTCTGAAGAACATGACGCGTGTGAAAGTCTCATTCACCCCAAGCTTTAGCTTGAGGGCGCGTTCATCATGATCTGAGAACCGTTTCAACGGTTTTCCTCAGAGGTTGGAGTGCAGTGTCGGAACGAGGTCGGTAAGCCGTTTAAAACGGTTACGGGTTTGGGCTTCGTTAATCCCCAGGCTGAAGCCTGGGGAGAATGAGACGGCTAAAAACGGCATGTGATCTTTTAGATTTCGAGGCGGGAACGTTCAACCTGAAAACCATTCAGATTTCCAAGCGCGCCCAGAGCGAGTGATTCGGATTTGAAATACGTGCGAGCGATCTCTGTCAGGTGCTCGGGGGTGATCGCGCGAATCTTCTCGATAACGTCGTCGGGTGAGATACGACAGCCATGAATAATCTCCTGTCGCGCCAAAGTGCTGGCACGCGCACTCGATGATTCAAGTCCCAGAAGGATGGATGAAACAGCCTGCTCTTTAACGATCCGCAGTTCCTCTTCCGAAACGCTTTCTCTGACGACGTCGCGTAAGGCGCTTAATGAGAGGTCCAATACTTCATCGAGTTGTTCGGGAGACGTCCCAGCGTAGATGGAAAACACGCCAACGTCAGAAAACGCTGTTCCGCCCGCGCCCACCGAGTAGGCCAAACCACGTTCCTCGCGAATTTTCTGCCACAGCCGGCTCGACGTTCCACCTCCGATCACTGAAGCGAGCAAACTCGCTGCGTATCGGTCCTCATTGAGCGCTGACGGCCATGGTGAAGCAATTACGAGATGAGCTTGTTCCAACTCTGTCTTCTGTTCGACAAGAATTGGCGCAGCTGATTGGGGGTTCTGATTTGCGGTCTTTTCCGATCGCGATCTGACACCGCCTTCACAACCACCAAACGCGGAAGCGACCAAATCCACCAGCCGCTTGTGTTCGACGTTACCGGCCGCAGCGACAACCAGGTTGTTGTATGAAAACTCTTCTCCGTGGAACGCGACGGTAGTCTTGTGATCGAAGGTTGGAACAGTTTCTCGGGTGCCTTCGATTGGCCGGCCGAGCGGCTGATCTGGAAAGTAAGCCGCGTTGAATAACTCGCCCAACAACTCATCGGGCGTGTCTTCAACCATCTTCATTTCTTCGAGGATAACCTTTTGTTCGCGTTCAAGGTCTTCCTGTTCGAACCGGGGATGGGCTACGAGATCGGTGATTAAGTCAATCGCCTGGGAGAGAGAGGTGTCCGCAACCTTTGTTGCGAATCCAGTCATCTCATGGGTCGTGTAAGCGTCCAGGTTTCCCCCCAGACGATCCGTTTCCACAGCGATTTCGCGGGCTGAGCGGCGCCGGGTCCCCTTAAAAACCGAGTGCTCGATAAAGTGACAAATGCCGTTAAGTTCAGCAGGTTCATGGCGGGAACCCCGGCGAACCCAGATTCCGGCCGTAACCGACCTTAAACCCGGCATATGTTCGGTCAGAACTACGACACCGTTGGGTAATCTTGTGGATTTGACTTCGTCGATCACGACTTTAGCTGTTCTTGATGCGGAAATCTGGTCGTTTGTCATAAAGGGGATTCGGCATCCTAGCACGGGCTAAAAGTCGCGGCAAAGCGGCCAATTAAACCCCCAGAAACTTGACATAAATTCAAGGTGTGGCCGAAAATAGGGGGCTTATTCGCAGGTTCCGGTAAGTCTCCTCACCTGAACCAGTTTCGAGCCAGGGGAATGCGGCACGAGTTACTGCCCGAGTTACTGTCGACGAACGGGACGAGGACGATGCGCCTAACGAACCATAACGTCAACAAGTGCTCCCCAACCTTCAATCGCTGCCTTAGGGAGTTTTACTCCGGAGGTGTTTCCGAATGAGAAGAGCATCAAGCCTGCTTCTGTCTTTGCTCGTACTCAGCAGTCTGTTTGTTCTAGATGCCAGTGCGAAGCCGACGGGTAAGCGATCACTCGCTACGATTGCCGGAACTGTCACTGATGGCAAGGGCAATCCTTTGGCGGGCGCGATAGTCTCTTTAGTTCGCGACGGCGTTAAGACAGTAAAGCGAACAATCACGGATCGGAATGGCAACTTCCTTACGAAAGTTAGTCCCGGTCGCTACGGCATTAATGCGATCGCTGATGGTTTCAATCGAGTTGCTTTCGCCGCAGTTGAAGTTCAGCCATCTCAGGAACTCGTCTACAGGTTTAATCTCGAACCAATCGGATACGGCAACACACTTCCAGAAAAGCAACGCGATCGTGAAGATGCCAAGTGGACCCTGCGATCTGCGCAAACTCGACGTTCTATTTTCCAGGCTGGCGAAGGTGAAGATCCAACGGTCGCCGCAGCAGAAGATGCGCAAGCTCAATCTCAGTCTCCAACCGACGCTGAGCCGGCAACCGAAACAACATCCGAATCACGTCCGAGGACGCACGGTGTGCTCGAGACTTACATGGCCAGCAACACTTATTCGCCGGCATACGCCGGCTTAAATTTCGCCGTTGCTACGCCATTGAAAGAAGGCGTCGACCTGATAGTTGCAGGACAAACCGGAGTCGGATCTGAAGCACCCAGCCGACTCGAAGCTTCCACGTTGTTCCGAGTTGGTCATCGGCATCGAGTGGGAGTGACCGCTGCGGGAATGCGATTAGGCACACCAGTTTGGCTTAATCGCGCAGCAAATGGTGACGAACTCTTCGGCCAGGTTTCCCTGCGCGCAGTTGATGAATGGATCGTTCGCGACGGCATTGTTATCGTGATGGGTCTCGACTACTCGCGATTCATCGGAGCCGGAGATGCGCATGCGATTACCCCGCGTTTTGGGGTTCAGTATGACGTCAACGCGCGTACCCGGGTGAAGGCGGCTTTCGCTTCAGCCGGAGAAGAAGATGGAATTCAGAGCATCGCGAACTTTGAAGGTGAACAAATAGTTTTTCGCGCGCAACCTACCAATCCGGTTGCTTACATCGATGGCCAGGCAGTGTTGGAGCGAAGTCACCGGCTCGAGTTCGGTATTGAGCGCGTACTTGATAACAGCTCAAACGTCGAAGCGACTGCATTCTTCGATACAACGTCAGGTCGCGGTGTCGGCTACTTGAGCGTGCCTGCAACTTCATTCTCCGGTCGAACCGGCGACAGGTTGGTAGACGTTGCTAATCAACAAGGTTCCTCGAACGGAATGCGCGTGGTTTACACGCGACGACTCAATCGGGTTTGGACCGCGTCGGTAGGTTATTCGTTTGGTCGCGGGCAAAAGCTCGCTCAAGTTTTTGACGATCCGTCCGACATGTTCCAGAACGGATTTTTCCAGACTGCGGCTTTGCAACTCGGCGCGGGCTTTGATACTGGAACGCACGTCCGAACGGTGTTGCGCTTCTCTCCAAACGCAACCGTGTTTGCGATAGATCCTTTTGCAGGCAGGTTAGGTGTTTACGACCCTTCGCTGAGCATTCAGGTGACGCAAGAGCTTCCGACTTTTGGTTTGCCGTTGCGAGCCGAGGCGATTGTTGATGCTCGCAATCTGCTCGACGTGCAAACAAGTTCTGAAAATGCTGAGGTGTTGACGTTCGTCGGCAACAACCGACGATCTGTTCGAGGCGGCATCTCGCTAAGATTTTGACAGCGCGCTTCTGAAGCGGGCAGTCGGATAGTAGCCTCTTTCTCATTCACGCTGTTTACGCTTTTCAAGCGCCCCGTCAGTAAACCAGGCCCGTCCAGAATTTCGGACAATTCCGAAAAGTTGGATAGGCGCTTTGAATCCAAACCTTTAGCGAGAATGCGACTGCGACGGACCGAGCCTTTTTGCTTCGGTGGGCGGCGTTCACTCGGTATCCGCCAGCATCACATGGGCTGATAGGCTGTTGGAACATACCTTGCTTATTCATGTGAGATTTAGCTCGTTCGCCCGGGGCACGATTGAAGGCTGAATACGGTGAAAGGATCAATTCTCACAACCAAGACCTGGCTTTTGCTGATTAGCGCCGTGCTGCTGATCAGCGCCGGCGCGTTCAATCTGCGGCAGCGTGTGCGCCACGAAACGCCGTCCTGGGACGGTGTCGAATGGGTGGACACTCAACAGGGAATCATCGCGAACCGCATTGAGCGTGGGTCATCTGGAGACAAGGCGTGGTTGCTTCCTGGCGACAAGTTGATCGCAATTGGATTTACGGAAGCCGGCAAGTTTGAGCCAATTGTTCGCGCGCGCGACGTGCAGATATATCTGGAGCGCGTGAAAGTCAACGGCGAGATCCACTACCTCATGGAGCGCCCGTCGTATCCGCCTGAGACGCGATTCTACTATGCAGATCTGAACGGGTTAGACCCTGTCGCCAAATGGACCCCACGCGCGATCTACATAAACCTCATTGGCGTCGTCTATTTACTTGTAGGCTTCTTCGTTTTGTTTAAGCAAGGCGGGCGCGCGCCATTTGCTCTTCACTTTGCGACACTGTGTCTCACTGCTTTCGTATTTCACTTCTACACCCCCGTTGGCCACTACCGCGATCTTGATCTGGCCATTGCATTTCTGAGGAACGCCGCTTTCATTGCTTTCCCGCCGTTGTTTCTGCACTTCTGTCTTCTTTATCCAGCGAAACAACAACTCTTCAGCACAAAAAGGTGGCGAGCGGTACTGCTTTATGTACCGTCGTTGCTGTTGCTTTGTGTTTCAGTTCTAGTTTTTCTGCGCGACGAGCTCGGAAAGTTTCTGCCACCGATAAAGCTGATTCCTGCTCCCACGGAATCATTTGTTGGAGCGTTCTACAGGGTTAGCTTCTTCCATTTCCTTGTTGCGTTGGTGGCAAGCGCGGCCTTGCTTGTCCGCACGTTCCTATACGCCAAGAGCACGGTTGTTCGACAGCAGGTTAAGTGGGTCGTTTGGGGTGCGCTGCTGGCCATCGCGCCATTCACGATGCTGTATGGAGTCAGTTATTTACTCGGGGCCGAAACTGATCGCTGGCTTACCGATGCGGCCGTACTTCCTCTCGTTCTGATTCCATTTGCGTTTGGCTACTCAGTTCTTCGCTACCGTTTGATGGATGTAGAGCTGGTTGTCAGGCGCGTGTTTGTCTACGCGTTAACTACTCTCGCGATTGCTCTCTTGATCGGAACCGTGGTCTATACGGCCGGTCTATACGCCTTTGGAGCAGATCAGCAATTTTCATCCGGAGAGATCACGCTACGCGTGGTAATGGCGGTGTTGGCGATGGCGGCGATAGTAATGGTTGCTGCACCGGCGAAGAATTTCCTGCAGGAACGAGTAGACCGCTTCTTCTTCGGGGAGCGGTACGATCAGCGACGCAGTTTGCTCGAGTTCGGTCGCACGCTCTCAGCCACTACCGCGCTCGATCCATTGTTGGATTCACTCATCAGTCGCTTGCGAGAAGTGATGAACGTTGGGCGCATTGCGATCTTCGTCGAAGACAAACGTGCGCCGTCCGGTTATGTTGTGGCTCGATCAGCCGACTTGTCATCCGGAATAACGGTGCCCGCAGATTTTCGCGAGATGATTCGCGTGCGCTCTGCCGAGACTGGAGTGGTGCGAGCCGACGACATGGACATGTCGTCTGAACTCGCAGGCTCGGTTAGACGCGAGCTTCATTACTTTGTTCCCTGTGTCATTCGAGGTCGGATGGTTGCAGTAATTGGACTCGGTCGATCCTCAGACGGTGCATTGCTTTCCTCAGAAGACGTCGAGATCTTGCGCACAGTGTCCGGCTACGTGGCGGTCGCGATTGAAAACAGTCTTCTCTACCAGGACCAGCAGGAACGCGCCGGCGAGTTGAAGCTACTAAAGGAATTCAACGAGTCCATTATCGAGTCGATTAACATTGGCCTGTTGGCGGTCGATTTGGACGGTCGAGTGACTCGTTTGAATTCGGCGCTTGAACATATTCTCGACCTGCGTCGCGATGCCGCCATCGGAAAACGCGTCGCAGAATTGTTCTCTGACGATTTTGCCGACACGCTTCGGCAAGTCCTGGGCAACGACGGCTGGCAACTCAAAGACATCCGCAACATCTACAAACTGCACACGGCCACCCGCGGCAATCGTCACCTGGTACTAAATATCGCGCTGGCGCCTTTGCAGGATGCGCAGGGACAAACTGGCGCGCTGGTTGTTCTCGAAGACGTCACGGCGCGCATCGGCCTCGAAGAACAGTTGCAACAACGCGAGAAGCTTTCCTCTATCGGCTTGCTGGCGGCTGGTGTGGCACATGAAGTAAACACACCTCTCACTGGCGTGTCGTCCTACACACAGATGTTGTTGGGCATGCTCGCGGAAAACGATCCCAAGCATGCTCTTCTGCAAAAGGTCCGCACCCAGGCAGAGCGCGCGACGAATATCGTTAACAACCTTCTGAACTTCTCGCGCACCGGCAGCGCCTCAGAATTTGGCGAGATCGACATGGCCCAGGTTCTGAACGACACTCTCCAGTTGCTTGAACCTCAACTGCGTCGCAGCCAGATCGAAATCGTCCGCGACTATGAAGACGACGCGCCCCTGGTTTACGGCAATGCTGGAAAACTTCAGCAGGTGTTTACCAACCTGATTCTCAAT
>DATJKB010000231.1:0-4274 GCA_035491875.1 Pyrinomonadaceae bacterium
CACCGGGCGTCGGTTGTTCAAGATGACGCCGCTGCATCATCACTTTGAAATGCAGGATTGGAAGGAGCCGAAGATCGTCTTTCGATTTTTGATCCTGGCGATTTTGTTTGCGTTGTTGAGTCTGACGACTTTGAAACTCAGGTAATCACGAGCAGGAGCAGCAGGCAGGAGCAAAAGCACCAATCACCCCTGCCTGCTGCCCCTGCTGACTGAAATGAACGTAGCGGGGAGGAAAGTCTTAATTGTCGGTGCGGCGCGTAGCGGAATTGCAGCCGCAAAGTTTCTGCAAGCACGCGGTTCGGTTGTCGCACTCACCGATCGCAAGGAGCTTGATAAGTGGTCAGACGAAGCGCGCGCGCTCAAAGAGGTTGGCGTCGGTCTACTGCCCGGAGAGGTTCCGACGTGGTTGTTGGATCAACTCGAATTGGTTGTAGTCAGTCCCGGCGTTCCGTCAAACATAATTCCAATTCGGTACGCGGAACGTGCGGGAGCGGAAGTAATCGGTGAGGTCGAACTAGCATTTCGCTATTTGAAAGGTCGCGTGATTGCAATCACTGGCAGCAACGGTAAGACGACCACGACAACGTTGATTGGCGAGTTACTACGCGACGCGGGTCTGAACGTTCAGGTCGGGGGAAACATCGGCACTGCATTGATCTCGATGGTTGAAACTTCAAGTGATGACGGATGGACGGTGGTGGAGGTTTCGAGTTTTCAGTTGGAAACGATCAAAAACTTCCATCCCTCGATCGCAGTCGTTTTGAACGTGACACCGAATCATATGGATCGTTACGAGACATTTAACGATTACGCCGCTGCCAAACACCGCATCTTCATGAATCAGGATTCGCGTGATGTTGCGGTGCTGAACGCTGACGACGAAACAGTCTCTTCATGGGAACGCGGCTTGAAAGCGAGGGTCGTTAAGTTCAGTACCAGGCACGAGCTTGAAAGTGGATTGTTTCTGCGCGGCCGCGAGTTGGTTGTTCGCAACGACGAAGATCGAGTCGTAATCCGCGCCGATGAAATGAAGTTGCGGGGTCTACACAACGTAGAAAATGTACTGGCGGCGCTCGCAGCCGGACTTGCAGCGGGGGCTTCTATCGAGTCGATGCACCAGACGGTGAAGAACTTCGAACCCGTTGAGCATCGCCTGGAGTTTGTAACTGAATTGAATGGGGTGAAGTTTTACAACGACTCGAAAGCGACGAGCGTCGATGCGACGTTGAAAGCGCTCGAAGCTTTTGCGATGGACCAAGGCAAGGTGATTTTGATTCTGGGCGGACTAGGAAAGAAAGCTCCGTACGAACCATTGGCGCGGCTGGTGAAAGCGAAAGTGCGAAAGCTTGTATTGGTCGGAGACGATGCGGAGACGATCGCTCATGAACTTGGCGAGTATGCTGCTTTCGAACGTGCGTCGGACATGAAGGACGCAGTGCATCGTTCATTCGCAGCTTCTGAAAGTGGAGACGTGGTTTTGCTGGCGCCCGCATGCGCAAGCTTCGACATGTTTGAGAGTTTTGAGCATCGAGGGAAAGTGTTCAAAGAGGAAGTCCAACGTTTGAGATCAGCGATCTGAAATCTGAAATCTGAAATCTCAAATCCAGGATCTCAAATAGCAGAAACTCGTAACCCGTAACTCGTAACTCGTAACTCGAAACTTGTAACTCGTAACCAGTAACAATGGCGCGAAAGTTAGCTCCAGATAAATGGCTCTTTGCTGCAACGACAGGACTGTCGCTGTTCGGCGTAGTCATGGTCTATAGCGCTTCGGCCCTCATAGCTGAACGCGAAAGTGGTAGCCAGTTTTACTACGTGATCAAACAAGGCGCGTGGGTCGCAATTGGATTTGTTGTGATGCTGCTTGCAATGCAGTTCAACTACCAGCAACTTAAGAACAAGCGCATCGTCTACGGTTTGCTGCTCCTGTCGACTTTCACGTTGATGTCAGTGTTCGCCTTCAGTGCGAGTAATGGCGCGCATCGTTGGATCAAACTCCCTGGGATGTCGATTCAGCCATCCGAGGTGTCAAAACTTGCTTTGGTGATCTTCCTTGCGTACTACCTCGAGAAACGTGCGGGTGAAGAGACTGATTTCTTGCGTACCTTCGTTCCCTGCGGATTCGTTACCGCGTGGCTTGCAGCACTCATCGTTATTGAGCCCGACCTGGGCACGGCATTGATGCTCGCATTGATCTTCGTCGTAATGATTTACACGGCGGGTGCCCGTTTAGCCCATCTGGCACTAGCTGCGACGCCTGCACTGATCGCCGTTGTGGGGTTATTGATATTCGTGCCGTTTCGCCTGAAGCGTCTGATTACGTTTTTGGATCCATGGGCGGATGCGCAGGGTGGCGGTTTTCAGGTTGTGCAGTCGCTGATCTCGGTTGGGTCAGGCGGCACGAACGGACTCGGCTTCGCGCAGGGCAAACAGAAGATGCTGTTTCTTCCATTTGCGCACTCGGATTTCATCTTCGCAGTAATTGGCGAGGAACTCGGGCTCGTAGGCTCGCTTGGAGTCGTGGCGGTGTTCGCGTTGTTTCTCTGGCGCGGAATTCGGACCGCGCTGCTTGCTCCTGATCGATTTGGGATGTTGTTGAGCTTGGGGATCGTTACAAGCATCGTGGCCCAGGCGCTCTTTAACATCAGTGTCGTCCTTTCGTTGGTGCCGACGAAAGGAATTCCGCTTCCATTTATTTCATATGGCGGATCGTCGTTGGTTCCGACATTGGCAGCAGTCGGCATTCTTTTGAATGTGTCGCAGCACGCTAGCGGCTCGGTCGATGTTGGTTTATTAGACGCGGCCAAGTCGAAAGCTAAAGAGCGAAGGCGCTTGGATGTAGCAACGGCAGGACGATTGACGTCGCCGCGCATTTAAGAGGACGAACGAAATGCGCGTGTTGATTGCGGCTGGAGGCACAGGTGGACATATCTATCCGGGAATCGCAGTCGCGCAGGAGATTATGCGACGCGATGCTGGCTCAGCGGTGCGGTTCGTCGGCACTGAGCGGGGACTGGAAAAGAAGTTAGTACCGCAAGCAGGGTTCGAACTTTCGTTCATTGACATAGCGGGATTGAAGAACGTGGGCCTCGCAGCGCGCATGAGGAGTTTGGCGATGTTGCCAACCAGCATTCTCGTCGCGGGAAAACTCATCCGCAGCTTTAATCCTGACGTCGTCGTCGGCGCTGGAGGTTACGTCTCCGGTCCAGTTCTACTGGGCGCAGCGCTGATGAACTGTCCGACGATGGTGATGGAGTCGAACGCACTGCCCGGTTGGACCAACCGTAAACTTGCGCGGTTCGTCGATCGGGCGGCTGTTTCGTTCGAACAAGCGCTTCCTTTCTTTGGTGGGAAGGCAGTAGTGATCGGCAATCCGGTTCGTCGAGCGTTCTTTGAGATTCCACCGAAGCGTCGTGACCCTACCCGATTTTCGGTGTTGGTGTTTGGGGGGTCGCAGGGAGCACGCGCGATCAACCAGTGCGTGATCGAGGCGTTGGCTGAATTGAAGAATTCGCCAGTGTCACTTCGAATCAGACACCAAACTGGTGTGGCCGATTTCGAACGTGTGCAAGCGGCGTATGCAACAGCTGGTTGGAACTCCGCTAACTCGGAAGTAACGGCCTACATTGACAATATGGTGCAGGAGTTTGGCGCCGCTGATCTGATCGTTTGTCGTGCGGGAGCGACAACCACTGCCGAACTTATCGCAGCAGGCAAGGCTTCGTTGATGATTCCGTTTCCGTACGCGGCAGATGATCATCAACGGAAGAATGCCGAGGCGATGCGAGACTCAGGTGCCGCGCGAATGATCCTTGAACAGCAACTCACCGCCAGCAGTTTGGCAAAAGAGATCGTTGAACTGGCCGTCACGCCGGAAGCAGTGGATGCGATGGAGGCAGCGAGCAGACGGATGGCACGGGGAGATGCGGCGGTCGCGGCGGTCGATATGATTGAAGAACTGGCGGGAAAAGCAAGGAGCAGGGGCAGCAGCTAGGAGCAGGAAGGTCATGATCCTTAGTAGCAATTATTTTCGACAGTTCGCCGGGGAGTGCCAGTTACCGTAGTCCGCGACTTGCCCAGCGCGGAGTTTTGACAGGATTAACAAGATGAACAGGATTTGAGAAGGCAGAAAGCAGAAAGCAGCAGGCAGTAGGCAGAAGGCAGTAGGCTGGAATACCAAAGACCAAAGACCAAAGACCAAAGACCTAATGCCAACTGACCCTGACAGCTGACAAGATTATGTTTCGCCGCATACAACATGTTCACTTCGTCGG
>DATJKB010000232.1:0-3585 GCA_035491875.1 Pyrinomonadaceae bacterium
CACCATTCGCCCGGAAGTTTTGCTGGGCTGTGGCATTCGAGACTGCTATGCCGAAAACAATAAGCAACGCAAACGCCAGGGTCGTTTGTTTTCCGAGATTGTTCACGGGGTTGGATGTTATCTCAGGTAACTATTCGAAAGGAATAGATCATGTATGGAGGCGAGTTTTATAGAGCACCGTCGAGGCGTGTTTCATAAGGCACCGTCTCGCCAGCTTCTACATATCGCTTCAGCAACTCCAGATACCGGGCCCAGCATAAGCAGGAGATCCAGTAATGTTCATTTGCCTCAGGCCAGCCCACGTGTTGAAACTTCACCATGGTGCTTCCATTGTTTTCTGTCAGCTCGAATCCGACGCGCGAGTCCTGCCAATCGGAGTCAGCCTTAGTTAAGCGGATTTCAAACGCTAACTCAGGAATGCACTGAGTGACCACAGCGTGCCAGTCATACTCCGGTCCAAAGCCGAGGGTATATTCAGCGCCTTCTGCCGGAGAGCCTGTACAAGTCTTGGTCCACCAGCTGTCCAGACCCGTCGACGTGGAAACCGCGTCGAAAACTCTACGCGCCGAAGCGTTGATCGGGAAATCTTGACGGATATGAAGCATGATTCAACTCTTTCCTTCGAGTGTGTACGCGTCTTACCACAATTGTCGCCAGAGTACCGAGGATTATGCCGCCGGTCGAAGTTATAAGATCGTGCCATACAAAGTATTTCAGGTAGATCACCTGTAGCAATACGAGGCTTGCCGTTACAACCGTAACCCGGGAACGACTGCTACCAATAGCGTAAGTCAGAAAAAGCGTATGTCCGGAAACGAACGGGAAGCTGGTGAACACCCGCGCTACTGCCAATCCGACGACGACAACATCGACTATCACTTGAACCGCTGTCGTCTCTCTTAGGTGCTCAGCTCGATCAAGTAAGAAGGCTACAAAAGGTATGATAATCGGCACCACATAAAAGAACGAAGGCGGAAATCCAAAAGTGCTGGAACCCAGGATCGAGCCTCGGAGCATGTAGACGCCGAACAATATTGCGGACGCAACTGAAATGAGCAGCACCATACCAGGTTGAAACAAAAGGTGCTTCGGTTGGGTTGTTGTCTCAGCCACCAATACTTGCCCCAGGTTTTCGCGCGAAGATATAGGCTCGCCGACTTGGATACTCAACTTGCGGGTAAGGATCACGTTCAATCACTTCATCAAGATCAAAGCCGGCCGTCTTTAGAAAGTCTTTCATCTCTGTGGTCTCAAAGAAAATGAAGTCGAGTGACACCTGCTTACCAAGAAACTCGTCTCGATGAACGATGTCGCTGCCGATGTGATGCGTCAGTAACAAGACTCCATCCGGTTTGATCACTCGCTTCAATTCAGTAAGAGCAGGCGCGAGCGAAGGCCTAGGCACATGAATAATGGAGTAGAAGGCAGCGATCCCGGCGTAGCGGTTGTCAGGAATGCTATCGAGCTGCAACATGTTTCCCTGACTGAATGGAATCTCAGGATTTGCCGCAGAGGCGTGTTGAACCATCTCTTCAGACAAATCAATGCCGCACACATCGGCTCCATGGTCGTGTAGATAGTGCGCGATTTGTCCCGGCCCACATCCCATGTCACAGAGGGTGCCTCGACCTGCCGTCTTTTCAATGAGCCAATCCAGCATCTTCCTATCAAAGGGCTTATGGTCGAGTTCGTCGCGGAACTGCTCGGCATAGGCGGCGGCTACGTCGTCATAACTTTGCTGAATGTCGCTTTTCACTGGCAAATTCCGAGGTTTTTGGGATGTTCCAAAAGATCTGTGGTCGCCTGCCGCCGAAATCAATTAGACTGCTGGTTGGCTGAAGCGCTCTACAGGAGGTTCACCATGAAGATCGCGACGCCCCTTTTACTCATTTCCCTCACTCTCGTAACGTTAGCGCAAACACCCAGCGACCCCCGGGCCCAACGTGCGTTCTCGCAGGTGGAACGGATCGGTGAGGCAAACGCCCGTTCGTTCTTTGTTTTTACAGTTGGCGGTCGTCAGTACACCGTCAGGCACGATGGACGCGGCGAAATCACCGGCCCGATCTTTAACAAGCTGCGCAATTTCTTTCTCAAATTGGACGGTGCCGCCCGCGTGGACAAACTTTATTCTGCCGAGGCCGGCGGTGATTTACTGCTGACCTATGAAGTCGCCAACGGCAAATCGGGTTGGGGTTATGTTGCACGATTCGATCCGAGCACGCCTGCATTCCGGTGGTTCGCGCCGATAAATTCAATGAACATTGGACCGGGCTTGATCGAAGGCAACTACGTGTATGTCACGGGCCAGGACTTTATCGCGAAGCTTGATCTTCAAACAGGCAAATACGTTTGGCAGCAAACAGATTTTGGGAAGGAGTACGGTCCCGTCTTCGCACAGTTTGCCTTGCCAGAGATCAATGGAGACGCGATTGTGTTCCCCGAAGCTGGTGCGAGAGCACGTACATTGGAAGTTGATAAAGCCACTGGCCGGGTCTTGAAGGGCCCAGCTTCTCATTAGGCCTTAACTGGCTTTGCGCTTCACACATTTTCGGATCAAAGCCTTCAGCGTCGGCAGATCCACATCTGAAAGCTGCTTGATGTAAAGACACGATTTCCCGGTCGTGTGTTTGCCGAGCTTCTGCAACAACTCGTTTTCTTCATCCGACCCGCTCAAAACATACAACGTCAGATTTTGTTTTCTCGGTGAGAAGCAAATCAACGGCCAATCACCCTCCTGGCCGCTCGCGTATTTGTAATGATAACTGCCGAAGCCGACTATACTCGGGCCCCACATCTTCGGCTTGTATCCACTAATTTCACTCATCATCGCCGCGACGGTTTTGGAGTCTTTGCGTTTTACCGGATCCGGAATGTCGTTAATAAATTTCGATACGCTTTGGTCAGTTTGTTTGGTTTTCAGTTCCGCCATTGATCCCTCAGAGGTTACGAAGTCGATTCAGTCGTTTGTCGTTGGTTTGTGTTGGTCCAGGTGAAGAGTCGTCCGATCGGTAACCGACCCTCCAGGCACGGGCACGATCTCCAGTGGATCCGTTGAGCGCGCAGGCAATGCGTTGTTTGCTGAATCATTGCGTGCGATCTGTTTCGGCTCGGATTCGGATGCATCCAGAAGTCGTCTCACGCGGTCGACTTTTATCAAGCCCGTTAAGACGATTGGCACGCAAACAATCAGTCCGAAGATGACGATGAACGAGAATGCACGAGGGCCCTCGAAAAAGAGCATCAACAAAGCTCCGAGCATAGTCAGCGCAAAAACGAGCAGCCCTAATCCGAGCAGGTCTTCCGACTTTTTGAACTTCGCAACGGCTTCGTCAACGCGTCCCTCGAGCGCCATTTGAACGCCGGTAAGTGAGCGTCCACACTTACGACAGTAACGAGTTTGCGAGTCGTTCAGGGTTGCGCAATCTGGGCAATACATACTCTTAGAAGTTGTATTTGCGATAGATCGGATCCGCTTCCAATGTGTACTTTTTCAAAAAGTCCCAGGCAACCTGATTGATCTTCAGTGCTTTGTCGTAATACCAGTGATCGTGATCTTTTATTTCTGTCAGCTCGATGGGAAAGCCT
>DATJKB010000233.1:0-4310 GCA_035491875.1 Pyrinomonadaceae bacterium
CTTTGGCAGATTTATGGTCTTTTTCAGATCTAAAGGGGTTTCAGTCGACATAAATTTTAAATTGATAATAGTAACAAACCCTTTGACAGTCCAAATGAAGAGCCCGAACCATCAAGTATGAGATGAGTTCGGGCCCGTCAAAATCGGCTTTTGGTTTTAATCAACCGATAAACATCTCATCCTCGGCGTAAGTTTGGTTAATGGGCTTCGGCATTGGCGCAACGAGTACCTCGAGGCCGCGGCGAAAGCCCGCCATAATCGCCGCCAACTCTCGCGCGGGCTCGATGACTTTCGAATGTATGAAGTCAGTAGTCATCGCAACCTGACGATGCGTGCGATCGATGGTGTTGCTTACCAATTCGACTTTGTCGCGAGCCTCAAAGGCGGTGTCGCTTACCAGGACCTTAAGCTCAGCTACTTCGCCTTTGATAATGGCGAGCGACTCTGAAACGTGCATGGTCGCCGTTGCCAGGTGACCCGAGACAACGCTGAACTGTTCGGCGATGAACTTACCCTGAACTGCAATTTGTTTTCCTTGCTCGCTGACGACCGTGACTTTTTCAATCAACGGTTCCATCTTCTCTTCGAGACGATTGACTGACTTCACCGCACGGTTAACGAAGATCGCCATCGCCACCATCGCTATCGCAATGATGACGAAAGACGCGGCAATCACGATCATGATCCAGAACAAAGGATCGTTAGTGCTCATTTGCAGGGCCGGAAAGACCATTGTTGATTCTTGATTTTTGATTGTTGATTGCCATAAATCTTCAATCAACAATCTTCAATCTTCAATGTTCTAATTGGCTTTGTTGTCGTAGTTCGGAGCAGCGTCGATGCGGCCAGACATTTCAGTCTTGCGCTTCTCTTCCTGGTAGGCTTTCTTGCCGGCATCAATTGCCGCGGCCACAGTACCAGTCTGACGCGCTGCCGCTTCACGTGCGGTCTTCGCGACGTCGCCCGCTTTCTCAGCCGCCTGCGAATATAGTTCAGAAGCTCGCTCTCGGGTTGCTTCGTAGTACTCGCCTGCGCGATCGCTCAGTTGTTGAGCCGCCTCACGTGAGCGGTCAATACCCTTTCGAGTTGCGTCCGCGATGTCGCCACGCAGCTCTTCACCTGACTTAGGAGCAAACAGAAGGGCCAAGATTGCGCCGATGCCGCCGCCAATAAGCAGATACGTTAGGCGGGTGGAAATGTTATCGCCGCTGTCTCTACGATAATCGTCGTTTCCCATGAATTTGGGGTCCTTTCTGCAAAAGCGAAGTACCATTACTTCGCTGGTTTCGTTGAATTTACGAGGAATATTACAGCTTCGGACTATAGCAAATGGGCCCAACGGGAAGCAATGAGGTCAGGGCGATAGTGTCCTGGTAGGGCCAAGCAGTAGGCACAGGGAAAGGGAGTCTATTGGGTTGGTATTTGAGATCTGAGATCTGAGATTTGGAATTTGATATCTGAGATTTGAGATCCCTGGCATCTGAGATCTACTCTCACGGCTACTGCATTCGTCTCATTCCCAGCGCCCATTCAGCTTGTTTTCGTACCTCTGCGTCCTGGTCATTCAACGCAGATCGTAGCGGTTCGATAGCTCGTTGATCACCTTTTAGACCAAGGGCCCACGCTGCCTGTCTTCTGACATCGGCATCGTTGTCGCGGAGAGCCGCAATAAGCGGTTCCACTGCCCTCGAATCACCTTTCAAGCCGAGAGCCCAGGCAGCTTGCGCCCGAACGTATGGATCATTGCTTCGCAGAGCGATTGTGAGAGGTTCGATGGCCCGTGAGTTACCTTTCAGACCGAGTGCCCACGCAGCTTGAGCCTGAACCTTTGAATTAGAATCGGTGAGTGCTGCGCTCAAACCCTCGACGGCCCGAGCGTCGCCTTTTAATCCCAGTGCCCAGGCGGCCTGGGTTCTAACATTGGCGTCGCTATTGCTTAAGGCGGCCACCAGTGGTTCAACCGCCCGCGAATCGCCTTTGAGACCAAGCGCCCACGCGGCTTGTGTTTGAACCTTCGAACTGGAATCGCTAAGCGCTCTAATCAATCCCTCAACAGCGCTATCGTCGCCTTTCAATCCCAATGCCCATGCAGCTTGTGTACGAACTTTTTCTTCCGTGTCTTGCAATGCAATCAAGAGTGGTTCAATCGATCGTGAATCCCCTACCAGGCCCAGAGACCATGCGGCTCGCGAGCGCACTTGCCAGGCGGCGTCTTTCGTTGCGGCAATCAATGGTTCCACAGATCGCTCATCCTTTATCAGTCCTAATCCGTACGCCGCATTTGATCTAGCAGGCCACACGTCTGATTTCAGAGCTCCAATCAGTGGTTCAACGGCCGGTCGTCCCATTCGTGACAACGCAACCGCGGCAACTTCTCCTGGCGTTGTTTTAGTCTCGGCGTCATTCCATCTGGATTTCTCACCACAGACCGGCTGATTAACTTCTGTATCGTCCGCGAGTAGTTTCACCAGCGCTGGAATGGCAGCCGTCGCTTTTAGGTCACCAAGCCGGCACGCCGCCGCCGCACGTTCACTCGCCATTGAGGAAGTCAGTTTCTCGATTAGTGAATTTACTTCAGGCGAAACTTCTCCGGACTGCTGCGACGTGGCCTCAGACAATGCAAACAAGCCTGAGTCGCGCGTGTAAGGCGAGAAGAGCGGGGCGCCTAATGAAGAAGAGATAAGTGTTGCAAGTGCTAGTAGAAGGGCTTTCATGGATTGACCTCAGGAGTGGACTTCAATGAGGTAACACCGCGAACCGTATCTTTGTGACGACAGCTTTGCCTCAAAAGTCATTTGGGTGATAACGAGTTTCGTGTTGGTTCACGAACCAAAACAGTTCCGACTCACGCTGGATGTGACTTTTTGAGGCAAAGCCGTGACAAATATTGCTCCCAGGTTTCAGGTCCCAGATCTCAAATCGCAAATCTCAAATCTCAAATCGCAAATCGCAAATCTCAAATCTCAAATGATTTCTTTTCTGCCGCTCCCAACTACTCTCCCTTTCCGCTACCATTGTACTGCTCAAGTTTCCGATACAACGTCTTTCTTGCAATGCCGAGTGAGCGCGCGGCTTCCGATTTGTCGCCTTCTGTGTAGTCAAGCGTGGCTTCAATGGCCTGTCGTTCGATTTCTTCCATCGAAGACGGTACCGTTACTTCAAAAGTTGTCGTGCGACCTTCACTTGCCGCCTTCGCCCGCTCGACTTTGATTCGATCACTTGCTTCCAAAGCGATCTTGCTGATTGATTCAGGCAGATCTTCCAACTCGATCTGCCGTCCCGAGGCGATAATCACGGCGCGTTCGATCGCATTTTCCAGTTCACGAACATTGCCGGGCCAGTCGTAGGTAATCAAAGCCTGGAGCGCATCTTTCGAAATGCCCGAGATGAACCGGCCGGTCTTCTGCTTATAGTGTTCGATGAAATGAATGACCAGCGGATGAATGTCCTGGGGCCGCTCACGCAACGGAGGCAGCCGGATGGGAAACACTGAAAGCCGGTAGAACAAATCCTGTCTGAATGATCCCAACTCAACGGCGCGTTTCAGATCCACATTTGAAGCAGCGATGACGCGCACGTCAGTCTTGATTACCTCACTGCCGCCGACGCGCGTAAACTCTCCATCCTGCATCACACGTAGAAGACGCACCTGCGCCGACAAACTCATCTCACCAACTTCGTCCAGAAACAGGGTACCGTCATTTGCTTCTTCAAAGCGTCCGCGTCTCAAAGCACGCGCGTCAGTGAACGCACCCTTCTCGTGCCCAAACAGCTCCGACTCGAGCAGCGTTTCCGGAATCGCGCCGCAATTCAGTTTCACGTACGGCTGATCCTCTCGGCCGGAGTTGAAATGAATCAGGTTTGCCAACAACTCCTTGCCGGTTCCTGACTCACCTTCGATTAACACTGTGGTCTGGGTGTCGGCGACACTCAACGCCAACTCAATCGCGCGTCGAATAGACGGTGTTTGTCCGATGATGCGATCTTCGCCATACCGTTCGTGCAGGACACTTCTGAGGTGCATCACCTCCGCCGACAGCTGATCGCGCTCGAGTGCCGTTCCAATTTGATCGGCGATACCTTCAACCAGCGCAACTTCGTGATCTTGAAAACCGGTTCGCGCCTCGCTCCAAACCAAACCCAGCAACCCGAATGTCTGACCGCCGACTCTTACCGGCGCCACGAGCGCAGCGCGTCCGCCCAATACAGAGTTGAAAACGAACCGAACGGGGAAAGGAAGATCCGCGTCCAGCAACTGCAAGGTCTTCCCCTGCGCCAACACTTCAACCATCGCCGGAAACGCGGTGATA
>DATJKB010000234.1:0-2632 GCA_035491875.1 Pyrinomonadaceae bacterium
GGAGCTACTTCAATGCAGTTGATTAATGGACTCACGAAAATATTTTTCTCCGATCCAAGCTTGACCATTCAAGTCTCCAGACGGGTGTTTGAAATCGTCCATCTCGTCATTCGAATTTTCAGTTGAATGCGTAGCGCTTCCATCTGTGGGAAGTAGTAACCAGATGAGTGGTAGCACGAGTCTCAATAGACGCCCTGCTGGGGAGGCGGGCAGGCGTGTTTCTGATTAGAATGAAGCGAAAGGATTTCAGCAGCGCATATGAAATTAGGTTTGCTTGTCCTGATTGTCTGTCTTACCGCCATTCTTACTTGCACTGCCTCGTGCATATCGTCGCCTGCCCCCGGGATCAATACAACGACGGCTGTTAGCGAAAATGACCAACGTGGCCAACGTGACAAGCGTCTGGCTCGTGCCTTTGCAGACCGCGAGAGCCATGCTCAAGTAGAGGGAAACGGAACGGTCACTCGGCTGCTCTCGGACGATAATGACGGCAGCCGGCATCAACGATTTATCGTCGAGTTGAGATCGGGCCAGACACTCCTGATCGCCCACAATATTGACCTGGCACCGCGCATTGACTCGCTCGAGGTTGGCGACGAAGTAGAATTTTTCGGGGAATATGAGTGGAACGCGAAAGGTGGAACGATTCACTGGACGCATCACGATCCAAAAGGACGTCACGAGGCGGGATGGCTAAAACACGAGGGTCACCTTTACCAGTAGACTCGGGCAGCAACGCCGAACAGGCGCTTGGTCTGTCGCGCCTTCGGCGCTTGATTTACTGTCGCACCTTCGGGGCACGTTTCCCTGCCGCCCTTTCAGGGCTTCATTGACGCAGGCGTTTCTGTCACGCCTTCGCCGCTCGAAAGATATTCTTGTCTGACACAAAATGAGCCTTGAAATGCCACGCCCTTGCGGCGTGGTATTTACGATTGCGACTACAACTTCGCGGCGACACAACAAATCGAGCCCCGGAGGGCCGACAGAAAAGATCCGCCGCCGACCAGCGCCGAAGGCGCGACAGAAACGCTGGCATCAATGAAGCCCTGAAAGGGCGACAGCAAATCGAGCCCCGCAGGGGCGACACAATCAAGCCACACAATTCGCCGACACGACTGCACTCCTCCTGAACGTCTGTTAAACTTCGCGCGATGTCTGCAGTCTCGGCAACCTCGCGTCAACAGAACAGTTGGCTTAGGACGATCGCCTCACGTACTCACGTCGAAACTCCAGCTCTCGTCGACTGGATCGCCGCCATCACCTCGTCACTTCTCTTAATTCTTTCATTTCCCAACTTCGAATTCGCACCGCTGGCCTGGATCGGACTCGTTCCGCTCCTGGTGGTAATCGCCCGCCGACCGAACCCTGTCCGCGCACTCATTCTCGGATGGACAACAGGCACCCTCTTCTTTTACGGATCCTGTTATTGGCTGACTTACTCGATGATCCACTACGGTGGTCTGCCGACAGTCGTTGCGTACCTATTTCTAATTCCCGGAGCAATTGTCGTCGGACTTTTTCCGGGACTCTTCGCTCTAGTTCTGGCTATTTCAATCCGACGATGGGGATTAGGAGCACTGTTGTTATCACCAATTATCTGGGTGGCGTTCGAATATGCTCGACTCGGAGTGACCGGCCAACTTTGGAATGCCATCGGATATTCGCAGGCTTATCACCCTTCCTTGATCCAGACTGCAAGCTTCGGAGGCGTTTATGCCGTCGGGTTCGTGATTCTGATGGTCAATGCTGCGCTGGCATTCATGCTTATCCGACGGACCACCAAGGCCGTCATTGTCGGCGCAATCGCATTGCTCCTTACAACCGCTGTGGTTTTCTACCCTCGTCTCTTTCCGGAACCTCTAGTGGATCCCATGGTAAACAGGGATACCGAGCTCACAATCATCGCTCTGCAACCTAACGTTCCAATGACGCTGGTCAAAACAACGCAAGAGACTGATGACCTGTTCGCGCGGCATCTTTCTGTGAGCAAACAAAAAATTGATGAGACTCGCGGACAGCTAGGATCGCGTTTAGTGATCTGGCCGGAGTCGCCAATGAACTTCGCGTACGGGTCGGATCAGCAGTTTCAACAAATCGTTACGCGCTTCGTCATCGATAATCAAACGTCGTTGCTCTTCAATTCTCAGGAACCCGCACCGGTCGGAGGTGTATACAACTCAGCGGTGCTGATAAATGAAAAAGGCCGCGTTATTTCGCAGTATGATAAGATTCGGCTGCTGCCGTTTGGCGAATATGTGCCGCTCCCGCGTTGGTTACCGGGAGCCTCTTTGATAACAGCTATCGTTGGCGATTTTACTCCGGGCGCGAACTACACGTTGATGCCAGTCAGTGAGTATCACCGGGCCGGAGTTTTTATCTGCATCGAATCGGCCTATCCGTCGATCGCGCGAACCATGACCAAAGGTGGCGCGAATGTTCTAATCAACATCTCGAACGACGGATACCTTGGACCGACAGCCGTAATGCGACAACACCTCGCGAACGCTGTGTTCAGGGCCGTGGAGAACAATCGCAACGTTGTGCGCGTTACGAACAGCGGAATTACAGCGCTGATCGACAATGACGGAAGGATCTGGGATGCAACGAAGAGCTTCGAAACCGATGTTCGTGT
>DATJKB010000235.1:0-3940 GCA_035491875.1 Pyrinomonadaceae bacterium
GCGGGCTGCAGGACAACGGTTCGTGGACCGGGCCGAGCCGCACGCGCGAGCCCGCCGGCATCATGAATGAAGACTGGCGTATGGTCAGCTTCGGCGACGGCTTTTACGTCATCAACAATCCTGACAATCCCGATCAGTATCTTTCGGAGTCGCAGGGCGCGAACATGCTCTGGACGGACATGACCACGCGCGAGCAGCAGCTCGTGAATCCGTGGGGACGCGGCAGCGGCGGTGGTCCAGCAGAAGGACAGAAGTTTCGCTTTAACTGGAATTCACCCATTGTTTTCTCGCCGCACGATAAGCTCACCGTCTACTTCACGGGCAACGTTGTTTTCAAATCGCCGGACTTTGGTAGAACGTGGGAACAGATCAGTCCGGATCTCACGACGAACGATCCCGCGAAACTGAGAGACGCCGGCGGCCCTATCGCCGTAGAAAACACGGGCGCCGAGTATCACGGCACAATTATCAGCATCGCTGAATCACCAATGGCGAAAGGTCAGATCTGGGTCGGCACTGACGACGGCAATCTCCAGATGACAACGGATGGAGGCAAGAACTGGCAGAACCTGACTCGTAACGTCTCCGGTCTTGGTGCTAACTCTCCCGTCTCGCACGTTGAGCCATCACGCATGAGTGCGAGCGTTGCTTATGTATCATTCGATCGACACATGCTTGATGATTTTCGCCCGTACATCTTCAAGACGGTCGACGGCGGGAAGACATGGGCCAACATTTCCGGCAACCTGCCGGCAAAGGCGTACGTGCAGATCATTCGCGAAGATCCTAAGAATACGAACTTGCTTTATGCGGGCACGGAAATAGGCCTGTTTGTTTCTTATAACGGCGGGCAGCAATGGATACCTTTGAATCTCAAGAACCTGCCAAATGTTTCCGTGCATGACATCTTGATCCATCCGCGTGAGAACGATTTGATACTCGCCACCCACGGGCGAAGTATCTGGATCTTGGACGATGCAACGCCGATTCAGCAATTGAACCAGCAAATCGTAGATAAAGATCTTCACCTGTTCCCAGTTCGGCCAGGGTTGCGATTCGTGAGCCGGTTTACGCGATATGGAATCGGCGACAAGCAATTCACCGGACCAAATCCGCCGAGCGGTGCGTTGATTACCTATTACCTGAAAGAAAAGCCCGACGATAAGACTGCCTTCAAAGTCGAAGTGTTCGATCGGAATGGCAAACTGGTTCAGAACATCGAGAAGCCTGCAAAGGAAAAGGGACTAAATCGAGTCACGTGGAATCTCCGCCTTGGAGGTCCGGAAGTTCGACGTCTCTCTTCGGACGACGTGAATCCGTTTGGTGGCGGGCCGCGTGGTCCATTGGCCTTGCCCGGTCAATACACGGTTAAAGTCACGCTCGGTACGAAGACAACAATCGAAGAGCGAGTCGATGTAAAACTCGATCCGACCGTGACTGTTTCCGAGGCTGATCTAAAAACAACTCAAGATTTACAGATCAAACTGCGCGAAATGCAATCGACGACTAACTTGGCCTTGCGTTTCCTCGACAGCTTGAAAGACCAATTAAAGAACTCTCAAACAATCGTCAAGGGGTTAGACAAGGAGCCTAACAAAGATCTCACAAAAGGCCTTGAGGATTACGTTAAAGCGATCGACACGCTGCAGGACCGTCTGACATCACGCAGCGAAGGCTTAGGGTTCTCGGGCCGGTCTCAAGTGAACGATGACATCGGCGAACTCTTTTTTGCCCTGGATGGAAACACTGGAGTCACTCCTGGGCAGCGTCAGTACTTTCAGGAGTTTGAACCGGTATATCGCTCGCGAATTGATGAAGTGAACAAGTTCCTTCGCGACACGCTGCCACAATGGAACGACAAGTTGCGGACCTGGAATGCGCCGACGCTGACAACCCGAAAGCCGTTTGAGTTTTGATAAGCACGGGTAGGATCAAGTGAATACCCCCTAATGGAAGAGGCTGTGATCAGAGGGGCAGTTACAGACACCACCCGCTTTAGCGGCGTGGAGCCTCAACTTTTGCCTACCCGAACTTTTTTCTTTTGATATGCGCAGTTTTCGATTGCCAGCGCGTGGAATCCAACTTGATTAAAATCGTTCGAGTTCAGTTCCACGCCGCTGGCAATCGAAACTGCGCAAAAACTAGACAAGTCGGTGGTAGGCAAAAGTTGAAACTCCACGCCGCTAAAGCGGGTGGTGTCTAACAGCCGTTTAGACTATTTCCATCACAACGACGAGTTCAGAGCGGACGAATAAATAATGAACCTAACCAAATCAGATCGTTCCCGAATATCATCGCTGCTTCTCTTACTTGCGCTCTTCACGCTGGCCTTTTCTCAAGGCCCACCAAAAGAAGCTGGACCATTTCGTAATCCCGATCTTGTTGAGCTTGTGAAACTCGATCCCACAATCAAACTCGACATTCGCTATGCAACCAGAAACAACTTTCTTGGCAAACCAGTTTACAAACAGGCGCGAGCATTTCTTCAACGACCCGCCGCAGAGGCGTTGGCACGCGCCAATCAAAAACTGCGAACGCAAGGCTTTGGGTTGGTTGTGTTTGACGGCTACCGACCGTGGTCCGTAACCAAGGCTTTCTGGGACGCGACACCTGCAGACAAAAAGATCTTCGTAGCCGATCCCGCACAAGGCTCTCGACATAATCGCGGTTGCGCTGTTGATCTGTCGATGTTTGATCTAAAAACCGGAAAACTTGTCCAGATGCCGAGCGAATACGATGAGATGACGGAACGTTCGCACATCAATTACGAATGCGGATCGGCTGAAGCAAAGCGACTGCGGGGTATTTTGAAAGCGGCGATGGAAGCTGAGGGGTTTGCGGTCTACGAGCCCGAATGGTGGCATTACGACTACAAGGACTGGAAAGAATATCCGATCGGTAATGTGGCGTTCGATAAGATCAATAACAATTGAGCCGCAGATTCTCACAGATAAACACAGATCAGATTCAAAACAACTTAACGAGCGGTGTTAGGAACGTCTTGTTCGACCTGTGTCGATCTGCCTGAATCTGCGGCTGATTACTTCTTACTTCGCAGTGACGGTCGCAGAAGCGGTACCGGCTTCGGCCGTCAACGCAGGAGCAACCGGAATCGTCACGCGAATGTTTCCGTTGATACCTTTGGCTGTGATTGAATTTCCGCCGCTGCCAATCTGAGCCCAATAGCGACCGCGTCTTCCTTTTTCAATCGATACCGGTGCTCCGTCCGCAACGAGCCGGCCGTTAATACCCTTCACATCCAGGTAGCCATTAAGCCCTGCTGCGAGGCGAAGTTCTATATTTCCGTTGATGCCTGACAAGCTTACGGCATCGAGGTTTAGCTGTTTCAGCGCGAGTACAACGTTACCGTTGATGCCCCTTAGATCAGCTGTGCCGCTGGCACTTCCAACTTGAACACGTCCATTAACGCCACGGACTTCGAGCGAACCTTCCACATCCCCGGCAACGATTGGTCCATTGATACCTTTCGCGAACAACGCAATCTGGCGCGGCAGCTTTAACGTAACTCGTTCAGACGGACTCGAACTAAACAGCCTGGCCCAAAAACCAGTGTTGCCCTTCGAACCATATATCTTCAGAGTGTTGGAGTTGTATTCGATATCAACCCTTCGGCTATTGAGAGATTCGGCGCTTGGCCCACTGCGCTCAATGTAGATGTCGGCAGTCTTACTGTCGGAGGTCTCGATGTTCACTGAGCCGTTGATGTTGAAGACTTCAACGCGCGCACCCGGCGCCAATTCGTAGCTTTCACGCTTATCTTCGCGCGTTTGGCCGGTTGCATTATTGAAATCAGACAGCCCCGCTCCCTTGTGGGATCGCACAAACCCCGCAATCGCGGCAATTGCGACCAGAAGCGTAACTATGATCAGCCGTTTCCACATTTTTTGACCTCCAAATGATTCAGGAAGGAACTCTCGGG
>DATJKB010000236.1:0-3602 GCA_035491875.1 Pyrinomonadaceae bacterium
CTGTCGCGCGGGCACTTACGTGGCGGAGGCGTGTAGGAATCGAACCTACCTGAGCCCGCTCTCGCGATCTCACTAACGGTTTTGAAGACCGCGCCGTTCACCAGAACAGATTCGCCTCCAGCTCCCTGAGACGACAAAGCCCCAGTGGACCACGGTCTAAGTCGACTCTGATCCTCGGAGGCTAAAAAACCCTACGCTCGGAACTTCGAACTGTCAAGCATCCCACTAAAAAGCTAAGCGAAATGCAAGAGTGGTTCAGGTTTGCTTAGACCGCGTGATAAACCTGTTCTACGGAAATCAATACTGCTTCTTCAGGAAGAGCCTCGAGCACTGCACTTTTTAGCTCACGAACATAGGCTGCGATGCTGACGAACTCGGTCGATAGGGCGAGCGGCGCATCTGAATACAACAGATTGATTCGATCCGGGATCCGATCGCCAGATTCGCTAAGATAACTACCTTCGAGGCCTCTCATTATGGTCGTTCCGCCAAAGGTGTAGGTCAATTCCTCTTCAAGAAACTGTAACAGGTGTTGATATTCGAATGAGAGACCGTCCGGCAGGTAGACTTCAACTCTTACTCGTTCGAGCAGTGGCAAGGAACCGCTCCTTTCGCTTAGCAAACTCTTTCATTCGCCTTAAGGCTTCCTCTTTGGTGACCGTGGCGCGGCGAGGACGCTCAACGCTAATTGCTTTTGAGGTTTTCCGTTTCTTCACAGCTCCATTTTGCTCCCGGGCTCCAATATATTTCAAGCCCGCCGGTCTCAGTTATTTCTCGTGCAGAGGATTCGGCGTCGTGAAATGGATCTCCACCGGGATCACGCGCTTAAAGCGAAAGATACTTTTATTGAATCTACCGAACACGTAGACAACTCCGGTGATTGGCCATGCCTTCGTACTACTACTCAATTCATCGATCGCCACCATGATTGCGCTCGGAAGATAGACATAGAAACGCAGTGGCTCTTTCAGTGTCAGAGGCTTCCTGTTTGGGAGGTCGAAAGCTCGATGATACTCGTCGATTTCAACGGAAGTACCGTTGACCTTCATCTTCTCAAAGACAAGAAAATCAACTCGGCCCTTCTGTTTTACTGGCGACACGACCACAGGAATCTCGAGACTGATGCCCAGCGGAGTTACGCTCGCAACGCGAGGACTGCCGAACTGAATGAGTTGGCTGGATTGAGCATTCGGCGTCTGCTGTTTCGTTGAGGAATCCCCACTGCTCTTGGCGTTCTGATTTTTGTTTTCTTTCAGTTCCACCGCCGCGCGCTCGACCTTATAACCACGAATCTCTTTTGGATAAGTGATGGCTTGAGCAAAGAGGGTTGAGGCCGCCACGACCAGGATCAGCAGTGCAAATACTCGAGTGTGGCTTATGAATCTGCGCATTGCTTTGAGGGAAGGATGCAGGATAGCAGATCGAGCGTTCATTGAGCTTCTTCCATTCCCGAAGGGAATAGATTCAATAGCCGGGGACAACGTCCCCGGTCGCGACAGTAAAACGTTCGACCCTGTAAGGGTCGGACTCCTCACGAATCCGACCTCACAATCTCGTGTTAATTACGACCGTGGAAACTAATGCGACCCCTTCAGGGTCGATTCGGGTGCTCGCTTCCCGGGGGCGGCGCTTCGCTTGCCCCCGGCTATTAAATGTCACGCCTGCGGCGTGAACTCGTTCGTTTGACCTTCACAAAGTCTCAAGCTAATATTCGAACGAACGTTCGAACGTCCCGGCTTTTCCAGATTGGTGATCTGAATGATTAATTTTCAAACTTCGCCCGAAAACTATAACCACTGGCGCCTTCAAATCGATGGGGCAGTCGCAACCCTATCGATGGATGTTCAGGAAGATCAAACGCTCGCCGAGGGCTACAAACTCAAGCTTAACTCCTACGACCTCGGTGTTGATATTGAGCTGGCGGACGCCATCCAACGACTGCGTTTCGAACATCCTGAAGTACGCGCCGTGGTAATCACCAGTCTGAAACCGCGAATCTTCTGCGCGGGCGCAAACATCTACATGCTGGGCTCGTCGTCACATGCGTTCAAAGTGAACTTCTGCAAGTTTACGAATGAGACGAGGTGTTCACTCGAAGACGACTCTCTTCACTCGGGCCGTCGCTACATAGCAGCACTGAACGGAACAGCTTCGGGCGGTGGGTACGAACTCGCAATCGCCTGCGATGAGATCTATCTCGTTGATGATGGAAACTCAGCGGTGTCGCTTCCGGAGGTTCCATTGCTCGGCGTCCTACCCGGCACAGGTGGCCTGACACGTCTCGTCGACAAACGAAAGATAAGAAAAGATCGCGCGGATGTTTTCTCGACGCTTGCTGAAGGCCTGAAAGGCAAGCGAGCAAAAGAGTGGGGACTAATCGACGATTCATTTCCGACGAGTAAGTTTCAAGATTCAATAAAGGCGCGCGTGGATGAAATTGCAAACGACGCCAAATCACAGGCACCAGGCATTAAGTTGAATCCTCTTCGGGTGGAAGCGGGCCTGGATAGTCGTGATTACAAATACGTAAAGCTGGCTTTCGAGCGCGATAGACGGAGCGTTAACCTAACCGTGCAAGGTCCGACCGAAGATCTACCGAACACGACCGAAGCAATAGAAAACCTTGGCGATTCCTACTGGCCGCTACAAGCCTACCGAGAACTTGACGACGCGCTACTGCACTTGCGCGTCAACGAACCGGAGATCGGCGTCGTTTGTCTTCGCACGCAAGGCGACATCGAAAAGGTTCTGCAAGTAGATCAAACTCTTGCTGAGCATCGGAACCACTGGCTCGTTCGAGAGATTCAGCTACACATGGCGCGCACACTCCGTCGTTTGGATCTGACAGCCAAAAGTTTCTTCGCCGTGATTGAACCCGGCAGTTGTTTCGCCGGCAATTTGCTGGAATTGGTTCTCGCCGCTGATCGCAGTTACATGCTGAACGACGCGGACAGGAAGATCGAATTGCGCGCTTCGGAGTTGAACGCCGGTGCTCTGCCAATGAGTAATCGACTTACTCGTTTGCAATCCAGGTTCTTGGCTGAGCCAGACAAGGTGAACGAGATTCTAAGTCACCAGGGCGCATTTGATACCGAAGAAGCTGAAGCAGTTGGGCTGGTGACTTTCGCACCTGACGAGTTGGATTGGGAAGATGAAATAAGGTTGGCGATTGAAGAGCGCACCTCTTTATCGCCTGACGCGTTAACAGGAATGGAGGCGTCACTCCGCTTCGCTGGCCCCGAAACGATGGATACAAAGATCTACGGTCGTCTGACCGCCTGGCAGAACTGGATCTTTCAACGACCGAACGCCGTTGGTGAAAAGGGAGCGTTAACAAATTACGGGAAACCTACGCAGGCCGAGTTTGACTACAAAAGAACATGACGGAGAAACCAGCCAGCCGAAGTACGTGGTTCCGAGTACGAACAGTTGCGGCTTGGGGCGCGATAGCGGCCTTCGTCAGTTTCTTTGCTGCTGAACAAGTAATCGGGTCGATGAATCCTGCTGGATATCACGCACCATGGCCGTCGTTATTGCCAAGGCCAAAATCGTTCGAGACTGCAATTTGGTGGCGCAACCTCAGCTTGCTTTTTGCCGTGTCT
>DATJKB010000237.1:0-8585 GCA_035491875.1 Pyrinomonadaceae bacterium
CAACGGCGAACTGCATCACGTCGGCGTCTGTGCAAGTTTCACAGATAAGAAACGGCTGGAGCTGGTTGAGTTTCTAAAGCCCTACAGAAAAGACGCATTGAAGAATCATCCGTGGAAAGAGTGGGCCACATCTGAGCTCGAAGCGGATCGACGTATTCCTGGCGGGCAGAGTCGTTGGAGTCAGGGGAAGGACATGTCGTGGGAGCCGGTGCGACCTGAACTGGTTGTTGAAGTCGCTTATGATCACATGCAGGGAAGTCGATTCAGGCACACGGCGCAGTTTCGTCGATGGCGCACTGATAAAAGGCCTGCTGACTGTACGTTCGATCAATTAGAAGTTGTGCCGCCGCAGGAGCTGTCCGAGATATTCGGAAAAGCGGGGGAATAGGGGAATAGGGGAAAAGGGAAAAAGGGGAAAAGGGAAAAAGGGGAAAAGGGGAAGAGAGAATGAAACCCGTTTTCCCTTTTACCCTCTTCCCCTTTTTCCCTTCGGTTTCAGCCTAACTGGATCTCTGGAGGCACCTCCGGATTCATCAACGATGCGCCACCGTCTGCGTAAATCACCTGGCCGGTGATCCACTTCGCTCGATCTGAACAAAACAGTACTACGACGTCGCCAACATCCGCAGGAGTTCCTAAACGCCTCATTGGAGTCCAACCGCTGTTGTGCCAATTCCTGATCAGTGTTTGTACTGCGTCCGGTAAGCTGTTTAAGACACTATCTTCGGTCCATCCGGGACTAATTGCGTTGACCGTGATGCCTCGTTTGGCGAGTGCGACCGCGAAGTATCGTACGAGTGATTCGAGTGCGGCTTTTGCTGAACCCATGCCCACCCATGGCTGCAAACCTCCAGTGCGACTTCCTTCCGCATAGGTAAGCGCCATGATGCGACCGCCGTCAGGCATTATGTTCGCTGCCTCACGGGCGGCGATCAAAAACGCCTTCGACTGCGAATCAAAAGCGGTGTCCCATTGCTCGAGGCTGATCTCCAACGGTGCTTGAAAGAAGGTCGGGGCTTCAGGACGCGCGTTGGCTACGAAGATGTCCAGCTTGCCAAACTCTGATTTGACCTTATCGAACAAGCTCGAGACGTCAGCCGGTTTCGTAACGTCGCCCTGCAGAATGAATCCATCTGCACCAAGCTTCCGCACTTCTGCGAGCGTCGCGTTAGCCGCTGCTTCATTTTGAAAATAGTGAACAGCTACATTGACCCTTTGCTCGGCCAGCTTTAAGGCGATGCCGCGACCGATTCCACGAGAGCTTCCGGTAATGAGGGCGTGTTTTCCGTTGAGTGACATGTGAACCTCCTGTTTTTTGGAACATGAGTGAGAGGGTTCCGCACCGAGAAAAAAGGTAAGGTGCTTCTATGTCAGTTCGACTTGCAAGTCAAGGTTTGTCTGAGCTCTCTGGCGAGAGGCCACGCGCTCAATCATGTGACGAACCGTCAGTACCACCTCGCGGTAGCGGGTGGGTGCGAAGCTTTTCTCTGTGCGTCCTCCGCGTTCTCCGTCTCTGTGGTTAACTAGTTTGGGAGCATCAACACCAGAGCCACAGCGCACCACGAGGTTACACAGAGAAGCTTCGCACCCACCCGCTACCGCGAGGTGGTACTGACTGTTTGCCACATGAGTGGCGATTGCCAAAAGACCAAGTCCAAAGACTAAAGATCATCGCGAGAACGTCCACTGATATGTTAATCCGAATGCTCCACCAAACTCGTCTTTTCCCGTTCCAGACATCCGCTTTCCGTCGGAAGAAATCGTTCCGGTGTCTTCACCCAAGTTCCAGCCTTCACCGCTAAGTATCTTCGTTTGCTTCATCGTTAAACTCGTACCTTGAATCGTGCCTTCGAAGGCCACGTGGATCGGGCCCTGTTCGAGAACGCCATCAAACGTCTTGCCACTGTGATTCTTGATGACGAGTGTCGCCTTACTCCCTATCGGACCGTAGGTCCCGGTCCAGGTGCCGCGAAGATCGGCCACTATAGTTTTAGAAGAAGTTGCATCTGAGTTGGCTGTGGTCGTGCTCTGCGCGTCCGAGTTCGTCGTCGGTGCAGTTTGCGACGCCTGTGAGTGGGTGCGCGCGGAATCGTCCCGATTTGTGAGCCGATCTATTCCAAACTTAATTCCGATTCCGACGCCAACCAGTAACAGCGCGATTAAAAAAACTCCAGCGCCCAGGATGAACCATTTTGTCGGTTGCGATTTGGATTTCTGTGGCAAAGCAGGAGCCGACGTCTGGCCACTAGCGTGTTCCGGCGTGATGTCTACTTTTTTATAGCCAGCGAGAGCTCTTTGCAGCTCCTGGCTGAGAACGATCGCATCGCCTGGTCTTTCGTCGCGTGACTTGGCAAGCGAGCGGAAGCAAACGCCGGATAAAGTCGCGGGGATTCCAAGTGTCGCATCGAGTGTTGGCGGCGCTTCGTGAAGATGTTTTGTTATAAGGCCTGTGAAGTTGTTGGCCCGAAACGGCGGACCGCCGGAAAGCATCTCGTAAAGCATCGCGCCCAGACTGTAAACATCAGTGCGCGCATCAAGTTCTTCGCCTCGGCATTGCTCCGGCGACATGTAGTAGAGCGTGCCCATTAAGGTGCCGGTTTGAGTTAGAGGAGAAACTTCATCGCGTACTTTCGCTAGACCAAAATCGACGACTTTCGCGCTCTCGTCCTCGCCATCGTGAGCAGCGGGCGATACGATCACGTTGTCGGGCTTAAGATCGCGATGCAGCAAACCCTGGCGATGGGCCACTCCTACCCCAGCGCAGATGTCGAGCATCAGTTTTACAGCACGCTCAGGAGCAAGACGTCCTTCGCGCTCGAGTACATGGCGGAGCGATTCACCCTTCACGAGCTCCATCACGATGTAGGCTTCACTTCGGTCGCCGACACTGCTCTCATCATTGAAGTCGTGAATACTCACAACGTTCGGGTGACGAATTAACGCAGCAGAACGGGCTTCGCGTCGGAAACGCTCGATTGCCTGTTTGTCTCGAGTGAAGTCGTGACTGAGAAGCTTGACCGCAACTTCATCACCGATGTGTAGCCGACGCGCGCGATAGACCGTGCCCATCCCGCCTTCGCCGAGCCGTTCGACCAACTCATACTTGGAGTCGAGAATTAGTCCAACGCGCGGATCCGTTTGAGGTTCTAGATCGCGACTTCTGATGTTGGCGTTTGTTTCTGGGGAGTTTTTGATTGTCGTGCGGAGATCGATTTCTCCAGTTGCCATTCCACAACTGCTGCAGAACTGCGCTTCGTCGGGAAGAGGATGCTTACAACTAGTACAGATCATAACAACCAAACGAAAGGGGAATCATTGGTCAATTATTATTTGACAGTTATCAATTATCAATTTGGTTTTGGGCTCCCGTCATTGCGTCTCATCAGCTCAGTTCAAGACCAATCACCAAAGGCCCACGACGCAAGAACCAATTGATAATTGATAACTGTCAAATGATAACTGACAATTGATTTCTTCTAACGGACCAATCACAAACCTTTTTTCGCGCGCCACTCTCTCCACTCACGCGTTGGATCATCGTCGGGATCGGGCTTCGCTTGTTTTGGTCGTCCAGCCTCTGGCACGTTCCGAAGATTAACTCTGATGCGTGTCCAGGTTGAGGATCTGCCACGCATCGAATCAACCAAAATATCTTCCGGCGCCAGGAGCTTAGTGACCTTCTTATGCTTCTTCTTCCATCTTTCCAGGCCGGCAAGCGCGGCCTTTTTGTCAGGAGAATTCGCAATCACCAGGAGTGGCATGCGCGTCCGCTTGCTCGCCGTTTTCTTCGCTGCAGTACGTGCACGCGAAGGGGCGACACGTGTTGCTTCGCCTTCCATCTTGCGAAAGTGGGGCGGCCACGGAGCGTCTGCCAGCCCTTCAGCTTCGTCTCGGTCCGCCAACTCGAGCAATGGCTCAAGCGAACCGGCGACGTCATCCATGTGTTCATGTGGATCGTCAATTTTGGCGAACCGCTTTGGAACTGTCAGCACGTTGAAGTCCGCCGGATCACAATCGGCGACTTCCGTCCAATGAAGCGGTGCAGACACGCGTGCATCCGGCAGCGGCCGCACTGAATAAGCCGAACACGTCGTTCGGTCCTTGGCATTCTGGTTGTAGTCGAGAAACACCCCGTGCCGCTCTTCTTTCCACCATTTCGACGTTGCCAGTTTTGGAACACGACGCTCCACTGCGCGCGACAGGGCGAGAGCCGCTCGTCTTACCTCAACAAACGTCCAGCGCTGTTGAATCCGTACATTGACGTGCATACCCCGTGACCCACTAGTCTTGGGCCAACCGCGCAGCCCCAGTTCTTCTAGCAGCGCTTTGACTTCAAGTGCTACTCGCCGCACATCGTCCCATTCGACTCCCGGAACAGGATCGAGATCGACGCGTAGTTCATCAGGGTGCTGCAAGTCACCAGCTCGCACTGGATGCGGGTGCAGTTCAATGCAGCCGAGATTAACAATCCAGGCTAAACCCGCCGTGTTATCGACTACGACCTCTTCTGCGGTGCGGCCGGAAGGGAAGGAAAGTGTGACCGTTCGCAGAAATCCCGGAAGATTCGTCGGTGCTCGCTTCTGATAAAAGACCTGACCTTCAGCGCCGTCGACAAATCGTTTGAGGACGATTGGTCGATCTCGGATTCCATTCAGCGCGCCGCCGTTGACCGAGAGGTAATAACGGACCAGGTCCAACTTCGATAATTTTGTTTGCGCTGAAAAGTATGGCTTGTCGGGGTGAGTAATTTTAACCTCATGCCCATCGACGCTGAGTAGTTCCGCTGAATCGTCTTTTGCCACAGCGAAAGGCTAGCATGTTGAGGTGTTCGAGGATAAGTCTGACTGAAGTTAGACCTGTTAAGTCCTTCCGCTTTCGAGTATGCTCCACCGGTTCCTGAAGAGTCTTACCCGCTGGTTGGCTTCACGGACCACTCTTTAAAAGACTTACCGCAGCGTTCTTGTTTCTGATTTTGGTCCGGATTCATTCCATTAAGAAAATGAATCTGTTTGCCCGTAAAACAATGCAGATATTTCTCACAGCGTGCCTCGCTGTGGTGACACTTTCGATGTCAGCTTATGCCCAAACTCCCGCCAGTCCAAACCAGCCGATAACCGACGAGGAGTTCCTCAACCTCTTCAAAGCCGGACAAATAATAGAAAGCCGTGTAATCCAGGCTTCGGCCATATTGAGAGCCATACAGATTGCACAGGACGCGGCACAGCACAACCAAACGCTTCCGCCTCGGCTTGAAGTACGCGACTCAGTGATTGACGGTACTCTCACGTCGAGCCAACTGCGCGAAACGAAAGTGCGCGACTTGCAGCCTGAACTCCGCCAACGTTACCGGCGCTATTACATCGATGGCGTTCATGTAGTGCCGATTCCGATAATCATTACCGGATCAACTTTTCAAGGGCCTGTGGATCTCAGTGTGTGTGTATGGGAAGGGTTGATGATTTTTACCGGATCAGTGTTCCAACAGTACGCAAGTTTTCACCTGTCAACTTTCGAGACGTCGGCCCTTTTGGCCGCGATTGAGTTTCGAGACCAGATGAGCTGTGGTTTATGTGAGTTTCGCGAGGAGGTCGACTTCGGTTCTGGCGTTTTTAATAAACGCGCTGACTTCGATCAAGCCACGTTCCACAATCGTGTTTTGTTTGATTCTGCGTTCCATGCGCAGATGTCTTTCATCGGCGCTAAATTTCTCGGTCAAGCAAACCTATCATTAGTATCCGACCCTCCCACCGGCGAACTAATTTTCTCCGATACAGTTTTTCACAATGTGGTTGAGTTCCGAGGTTTGAGATGCTCGCATGCACTGTTCGATGGCGCCTCGTTCCGTCAGGCAGCAGATTTCCGTTATTCAGAGATCACAACTTTCATCAGCTTGAGGCGAACGACCTTTGAAGAAGAAGCAGATTTCTTTTTTGCGACATTCCCGTCAAGACATGAAGCCGAGCCAGCAGAAAAGGGGCTGGCACTCGACGGCGTTGTCTTCAAAAAAACCGTTCGATTGAATTGGGACCAGCTTCTGATTCAAAAACCCTTCTGGAGATTTTGGGGTCCGAAGCTGAAGGTTAATCGTGGTGATATTAGAACCTGGCAGGCGATGGAGGACGCATTTCGAAATTCCGGTAATCTCGAAGGCCAGAATGAAGCAATGTATCAGCGTCGGTTGATTGAGCCGTCGTTCCGCGGATACGACAGCAATGCGAATGACTTGTCTTTTATCTTTTGGGGTTACGGCGTTCGGCCGTTGCGCGTACTCGGGTGGATTGTAGTTGTGAATCTTATCTTCGGTTTAACCTATTGGACTCAAACGGCTGCCCTGAAAGACAAGTGGAAACGTTTGTGGTTCACGATCATCTTTACGCTCAAGACATTTTGGAGATTCGCGTACGGTTACCAGAATTCAACGAATCGACTGTTCAAGACCTTAACGATTACTCATTCCATCTTAGCCAAGATTCTGATCCTTTGCTTCCTCAACGTGATCTCTCACGTGTCGCCGCTGCTGAATGAGATTTTTGGCAAGCTCGTGGCGATCTAACCGGGTCGACCTACACGACTGAAGACCTGATATGGAGAACCTAATCGCCGGATTATTTGGATTGCTTATTGGTTTCGTTGGGGGTTGGACCGGAATCCGTCTCCTAAAAAAACGAACTGTCGTTAACCAGTGGAAGACGACGAGAGGGCGAGTAAGCGAACGTGGTACTTATTTGCCCGGTCAAGCGATGTTAAGCGCTCCAGCGTTTCGGCACGCGCCGCTCGTTAGATATCAATATGAAGTGGCGGGCAAGAAGTTCGAAAGTATCTGGATCCTGCCGCGGCAGATTCAGCTTCCGCGACACGGCACAAAGAAATGGGCACAACGACAAGCCGAGTCGTTTGCTAATGAAGTCGTCGTGCACTACAACCCGGATGATCCTTCCGAGTCGTATCTCACCCTCACTTCGAAAAGTACTCTATATGTTGTAATCGCAGCCTCATGTGTCGCGATGCTTATTGGTCTGCTGTTCCTCATTGTTTATTTTTCGTAATCACCACCGGAATCCCACACTCGCTGAAAACTGAAACTTATGACTTAAGCGACCGGGGATTGTAAATGCACCTGGTACAAGCGTATAGGTGTTGGTCGCCGGATCAAACCGCAAGTCATTCCGCGTCTGGTCGCCGATTTTGATGATAGTGTCGCCCGCATCAAACCTTGTTACGATGTGACGTGAAGGATAAAACTCCAGCACAGCTCCAACGTCGGTAGCGAAGCTTGTCAATGGCTTTACTTGAAAGGTGAAGGGAAACGCAGGAGAAGTTCCACCAGGCAGGATATCAAACTGGCCTTGGCTGAACCTCACGAAGCCGGGCCTTGCCTTTGCAAAGACTCCCCACTTCTCAAATCGCTTACCGGCCTTGATTCCACCTACTACTTCGATCATGTTGCCATTGTTAACGCAATCAAAACAATTCTGCGGAAAGTAATAGCCTGCTCCTTCCAGCGCGACGTTCTTATTGAGGTTATAGGTAAATCGTCCACCCAGTCCGATCTCTGCTCGGACCGTCGAGAAGGCTTCGCGCATCAGCACTGAGAATTCGGCAGCCGCTTCGCGCTTTGGTGGATCATCTGTCTGAGCCATTGCCTCGACTGCCCCCAACTGAACAATCAGTAAAGCAACTAACAACCACTGTTTCATGATCATCATTTTTCTCCTTGAATCATCCGTTAGACACACGTTCAGCCATATCACCGTGTTAGGGTGAGCGTCCGGCTTTAAATCGATCGCGCTGTTAAAGGGAGATCTTTAGACCTAAGGACTCTTCGGAATGAGGTGTTCAATGCTGTCAGCGCTGCCAACCATGACGCGCTGTGGAACCTCTATCGCAGCTGGTTTTGGTGGAAATTTCGACACAGGTCCTGGAGCGCGCAGAGACAACGACCGCTGTTCGCCGCCGTTGATTACTACAACCTCCTCGAGCTTTTTCAGTATGCCCGGCTTGTTATCTTGGGCCATAGGCTTCTGAGATCCAAACAACGGTGTGTAGCGACTGTCATACAGCACCCAGAGATTCCATGTGCCGCCGTTTGGCAGAATCTCGGCGCCCGACAGCCACTCGTAGTGTTCGCCGTTCAATTCAAACTCGATCTTGTTTCCCTCAAGCACTCCGATCTTTTGGAACGAATATCCTTCGCGGGGAACAAGCGAGAAGATGAACCGCCCACGCTCCGGCACATAAAACCACAACAGCGATCCGCTGTAACCAATCGTCGACTTACTCTTGCCCACAACCTTTCCGTCGATCAGCAACTGATAACCTTTAATAGCCAGCGACACTGCATCAAGTGAGAAATCGCGCGGTTGGTTTTCCGGCGTGCTCTCACGAAGCGTCGATCGATCGAAAGTCACTTTTACGACGTCGACTATCTTCATACCCAATTGTTGATTCACCAGTAACTCCAGGGAAACCGCATCGCCATCGTCCAGCGTTTGCGGCGCGATTGACTTAGGAAAAGTTGCGAACCCATCCGCAGCTCGCGAGACACCGCCGTCTTTTAGAAACGTGCGGCGAAACGCTTCATCGGC
>DATJKB010000238.1:0-6450 GCA_035491875.1 Pyrinomonadaceae bacterium
CTCCTGGCGCGCGATGGAAAGCACAAACCTTGGATCGACATTTCGCGGCGTTGCATGCTTCAAAAGCGATTCGCGATAAGGCACGGGATACAGCAGTTCGACGAGCTGCCGCGGTGCCAGCTCCAAAACATAATCAGCCGGGACCGTGCGCCAGTATTGCTCTGCGAATCGAACTGCCCGGTTCGGTAATCCATTGCCCTGTAATGAATGCACCGCGACCGAATAGTCTTCGTCAGTCAATGTTGGACCAGACTTTGGCGGCGCATTGCTGGTTTGTGGATTGACGCTCGCTAACGGCGCCGCTGTGGTGCGAGCCGCAAGAAACTCCGGAATTCCTTCATCGTAAAGACTGAGTGCTAGAAGCTGGTTGGCGAGACTACGGTGCGGGTTACTGTCGGTGGATTCTTCTTTAATCAGCGAGACGATGCTAAAGGTTCGCAGCTGATACGCCGGAAGCTTTGCATAGATATCGCGAAGTTTGATCAGAATCTCGTTCCGAGCGGTTGGATCGGTGGTGACTCGGAGAGCATTATGAGCGGCTATGCGAGCGCGATCAAAATCACCATTGTCAGTCGCATTCTTAATCGCCGCTGACATCGGCTTTTGCTTTGCTTCCATGACGGCGCGGGTTGGCTCAGTGGTGTCGAGCTTAAGCAGCCTTAGAGTCGCACGTGTGCCGTAGTACTCATTCCGACCGTCCGAAATCTCCAGATAGGCGGTCATAGCGGCGTCAAGGTCACCGAGCTGTTCCTTTGCGTATGCTCGGAGGAAGTTGACCTCAGCTTCTGTTGTTCCACCCGGCACGCGCGTTCCACCAAGATCCGACAATTTTTGCAACTCGGAAATGTCTTGAAAAACATCCGGCCACGAGTTCTGCGCGAGATCGATTCGTAATTTGGCAAACAGCGCCAGCGTTGCGCCGATATCGCCCTTGAACCGGTTGCGTGTTTGCTGAACCCAATCCAAAGCCTCTTTGTACCTACCGGCTTCATGAAGTGCGTCGATGATGTTTAGATAAGGTCGCTCAAGGTTTGGACCCTCTTTGAATCGATCAATTATGGACTTGTAAGCCGCGACCGCCTCGTCAGCTCGTTTCATTCGAACGTAAGTCGATCCGAGAAACCCCAGGGCGTCGCGTGCGCTTTGGTTTTGAGGAAACTGATCGGCCACGCGTTGGAAAAAAATGACCGCCTCAGGGTATTTGTTCTCGAGATAAAACCCCCGGCCTATTTGATAAAGAGCATTCGGAACGGTTGGGTTTTCAGGATTCTGGTTAACGACCGCTTCGTAGTGGACTCGGGCGCCAGAGAAGTCTCGATTGAATTGATAGACCGATGCGCGCAAGAGCCTGTCAGCTTCCGAGAGTTGCGGCGCACCAGGAGTCGTTTCTATCTGATCAAGCTCGCGCGTCGCCTGTAGAGCGAAGTCGTCAGGGCGCGACGCGTCAGGCATTTGCGTCAGGATCTTTAAGAACATGTCGCGCGCCTCGGCTGTGTTGCCGGAACGCTGAAGTGATTGCCCGAGCAATAGCTGACTCTGACGTGCATTTGGAACGTTCTTAGAGGCGATACCCAGACGAGCACTTGTGGCAGCTGCAGCGAAGTCTCCGCTTTCAAAAAAGCTTTCCGTGAGTCGTAATACAGCAGCATCGTACAGCAAGCTGCCTGGTGCAGATGCAACAAGTCGCCGCAAGTGTTCGCGCTCCTGGGTTAGATCACCCGTAGCACGGGCCATTCGCGAAAGATGCCATAGTGAGTACTCAGCCAGACGTGCATTTCGCGCAACAACCGATTGATATGAAGCAGCTGCGGCGGCAACATCTCCGGTCTTTTCCGATGCTCGCGCGAGGAGATAGTCGTAATTCTTCGCTTGAAAGCCCTTGGGGTCTGACCCGCGTACCTTGGTTACCTCTGAAACAACGCTGGGCCAGTTTCCTTGTTCGACCGCTGCACGAATCGGATCGTTAGTCGACTGTGCGCGGGCGACTGCTGCTGTGAATAGAAGAAATAAGACTAGAAGTTTCGTTTTGAGTGGCATCGACAGGATTATGAGCGAGCGCAGAACAAATTGCCAAACAGAGAAAATGGGAGCGGACGTCCTCGTCCGCACATGAGCGCGAAGCGCGAATAAACCTGCGCGTCTGGCGACGCGTTTGCGGACGAGGACGTCCGCGCTCCCAGACAAGAGCTTTGATCTGTGTATAATCGTGGCTAATCTTTAACTATGGTTGCTGAAAACATTCAAAAGCGAGCCGAGTTGCTCGATGGCGCGGTTGTCGCTGAAAAAATCAAACAGGAAGTTAAGTCCGAGATTGAGCGGATGCGTGAAAAGCATGGTGTTCAACCGGGCTTAGCTGCCGTGCGCGTTGGTGATGATGCAGCGTCGGCAGTTTATGTGAAGAACAAGATTCGCGCGTGCGAAGAAGTTGGTATTCGTTCTGAGCATCACGCACTGCCAGAGTCGACAACTAACGATGAGTTGCTGGCGCTTATTCAGAGTTTGAATTCGCGCGAAGATATCGACGGCATTTTGGTGCAGCTACCGTTGCCAAAAGGAATAGACGAAACGCGGATCATCGAAGCTGTTTCGCCAGAGAAAGACGTCGATGGTTTTCATCCGGTAAACGTCGGCAAGCTCGCGATGGGACGCCAATCGTTTGTGCCATGCACGCCCGCGGGCATTATCGAATTGCTCGACTACCACTCGATCGGAATCCGCGGAGCGGCAGCGTGTGTTGTGGGGCGCAGTCAGATTGTCGGTCGACCGATGGCCCAACTCCTTTTGCAACGCGATGCAACGGTAACCATTTGCCACTCGCGAACCAAGGATCTCGCGGCGGTCACTCGTGAAGCCGATCTGTTAATCGTCGCTATCGGACGCGCTGGAATGATTGGCAAAGACCACATCAAGTCAGGCGCAACTGTAATTGACGTAGGGATGAACAAGCTTACTGAGGCTGCAGAGGTTCAGGCATTGTTCGGAGGTGACGCGGAGTCGCGACTGAGCGTACTCACGAAACGAGGCTACACACTTGTGGGCGACGTCAATCCGTTTGAAGCAGATCAAGTCGCAGGGAAGCGCACACCGGTGCCTGGAGGCGTCGGGTTATTGACGGTAGCGATGTTGATGAAGAATACGCTGATGGCGGCGAAGCTAAGAAGAGCCAGGGACTGATTCGATTTCGGATTTCGGAATTCGGATTTCGTGTACTTGAGTTGCTCGTCGAAACGTACCGTTCATAATTGGGAAGACGGCAGGCATAAGGAGTAACTATCAAACGAATGGCTCCGAACACAAAATCCGAAATCCGAAATCCGAAATCCGAAATCGTCGCCAGTTCTCGATCATAGACATGCTTCGCGTAGGACTGACAGGATCGATTGCGGTTGGCAAGTCCAACGTCTCTTCTGTTTTTGCTGAACTCGGCTGTCACGTACTTGACGCCGATCAAACCGCGCGCGAAGTTGTTGAGCCGGGAAGCGAGGGGCTCGCTGCTGTCGTGGAGCATTTCGGCACAGAGGTGTTGACTGACGATGGCAGACTAGATCGGCAGCGTTTAGGCGAATTAATATTTGCGGACGCGCACCAAAGGCAACTGCTCAATTCCATTCTCCATCCCTTTATTATTGCAAAGCAGGATGAAGTGATGCGCGAATGGGAACAATCGGACCCGGATGGTGTCGGTATTGTTGATGCAGCTCTTATGATCGAGTCGGGTGGATACCATCGATTCGACAAGCTAATCGTCGTACACTGCCGTCCGGAGGTTCAACTTGAGCGTCTAATGCTCAGAACCGGTCTGTCACTTTCCGAGGCACAACAACGAATCAACTCACAAATGCCCCAGGGAGAAAAACAGCGGTACGCAGATTATTTGATCGATACGTCGGATGGCTTCGAGAGCACACGGGAGCGCACCGTTAAGGTTTATCAGAAACTGCGCGAAATCGGTCGAGCGTAATGGTGATAAGTCAGAAGGGACACAGGGCGTTTAGACGAATGGGCAAGTGGCGCACGGTCGCGGCGTTTACGATTCTGCTGGGTCTCGCCTTGTCGCACGTGGGGTGTTTCGGGGACGAAACTCCGGCAACGTACTACGGCAAGGTCCTCGTTCCGAGTACCCAGGAGTTTCGCTGGAGTGATGGCGGAATTCCGCAGACATTCGATCCAGCCTTTGCTTCCGCACCTCCAGACACAGATGCAGTTAGAGCACTGTTTGAAGGGTTGACTGATTACGATCCCCACACTTTGCAGCCGGTGCCGGGCGTGGCAACACGTTGGGAATCGTCGTCTGACAATCGAACCTGGACGTTCTACCTTCGAGAAGACGCGCGTTGGTCCAACGGTGAACGCGTAACAGCCGGCGATTTTGTTCGCTCCTGGGAGCGCACGTTTAGAATTGGTCCACTCGCACCGCACACAGAACTCCTTGCGAATCTGGAAAACAGCGCGGCTGATTCAAATCGCGGGACGACGAACAAAGATTCTGAGGCGACTCCGAGTCCTTCACCTTCGACTGCGCGACTTGGGGTGGAAGCGCTGGGCGATCATGTGCTTCGCGTGCGTTTGCGGCGTTCCGATCCGGGTTTCCCGTCCCTTGTTGCGCATCCGGTGTTTCGGCCAGTGAAGATTGTTGAGCCCACGCAAACGCGGCGCCTGGAGCCAGTGGATCTTGTTTTCAATGGTGCGTTCCTCCTTGCTGCGACTCAGCCTGACCGTGTGTTGTTAGAACGTGCGAAAACTTACTGGGACGGCGCCTCAGTTTCTTTGCAGCGAGTCGCGTTTGTAAATTCTCCAAACGCTGAAGTCGCTCTTGCTGCATATCAGGCAGGTGAAATTGATGCGGTTACGAGCGCGGCTTTCGAACCGTTAGCGCTCAAGTTACTAACACCTTACAAGGATTTTCGCCGCTCAACCTTTGGCGCGCTCACTTACTACAGCTTCAACATCTCAAAAGCTCCCTTCGACGACGTTCGCGTCCGTGAAGCCCTGGCAATATCGATCGATCGCGAGCGTGTCAGCAGAAATGATTTGGGTGGAGCAACTGAGGCAGCGGGAAAATTTCTACCGCCGCAAATAGCCGGAGCTGGGCCGGTAGTTGCGAAGAACGATTTGCTGGAACAGGACATCGAGCGCGCTCGCAGCTTATTGTCCGACGCGGGCTTCCCGAACGGCGAAGGATTTCCGGTGATCAAACTGTTAATCAACCGAAACGAACAGCAGAAGGTCGTTGCGCAGTCGATTGCATCAATGTGGGAAAGCGTGCTTGGTATTAAGACCGAGATCGTTATTAAGAACTGGGACGAATACGAAATCGCGTTGAAGACGAGCGATTACGATGTCGTACGCCGGGGTGTGGTTATGCAGACACCCGATGAGCTAACAAATCTCCGACTGCTTTTTCCGATCGAGCCGACAGTGGGCGCCAATACTGGGCCGAACACTTCGTCGAACAATCCCTTGCCGCCAGCGGCAGGAAAGAGCGAGGTGACTGCGATAGAGTCTGAATCACAGGCATTGAAAGAATTGAAGGCGATGCCTATCTACTTCGCTTCATCTTATTCGTTGGTGAAACCCTACGTGTCAGGCTTCGATGCGAATGTTTTGGATGCACCGTCACTCAAACGGACCCGCATCAACACGAGCTGGACGCAGCAAAAGCCATAACAGCGAGATTCCTCGCGATGATGCTTCCTGACAATCAAGCAAATCGGGAACGCGCTGCAAGAACGATAGCTGCGGGCGGTCTCATCGCGTTTCGCACGGACACGTTCTACGGTCTGGGCGTCGATCCCTTCAATCCTCCGGCGGTAAGACAAATCATTGACCTTAAAGGCCGCGAAGGAAAACCAATTCTTCTGCTGGTTTCTGATCTTGAGGAGTTAGATCGCTTCATTGTCGAACAAACTGAGCAGTTCAAACTGCTGGCGAGCTCGCTCTGGCCTGGTCCATTGACGATTGTTTCTCCCGCCAACGCTGGCCTCTCAAATGATCTGACTGCCGGGACAGGCACGATAGGAGTGCGTTTGCCGGACGGCGATTCTCTTAGGGATCTGATCAGGCTCTGCGGAGGCGCATTGACTGCGACCAGCGCAAACCTTACAGGCTCACCACCAGCATGCAACGCAGCCGAGGTCGCGCATTATTTTCAGTCAGGATTAGATCTGATTCTCGATAGCGGAGAAACAACTGCCACATCTGCATCTACGGTCTTGGATGTAACCACAGGAGTTCCTCGACTAATTCGTGAGGGTGCGATCTCGCGTGAACGACTGACAGAGATCCTGAGTCACGTGGAATAGGAGAAATCAGGAGCAGGAGCACCAGGCAGGAGCAGGAAGAGTTCAGCCGCAGATTTCGCGGATGAACGCAGATCAGAATTAATGATTTAAGAACGTCGATCTAAGAATTGATCGACCTGACAGTTTTGTTCGTTCTGATCTGTGTTTA
>DATJKB010000239.1:0-4780 GCA_035491875.1 Pyrinomonadaceae bacterium
TCCATCTTCGAGGATTCTGAAATTGTTTTGCGGAACGTCAACAACTGCGTGGTTCAGTGCGTCCGTAACTCGCACGTGGAGCATGACCAGAGCAGTTGGGGCTTGGGCTGTCCCTGCTTCTAATGTTGCTTGATTTTGAGCGAAGGAGTTCCCGCGGCTTAGCAGTGCAAGAGTAAGTATCGCTAAGAGTTTGTAGCGGGGCGAAGTCATCATTGATCTGCGGATTTTCCAGAAACCGTTAAACGGTTTCCCAAACTAACAGAGTACGCGACCCCAGGCTAAAGCTTGGGGGAGAATGAGAAGTCGAAGTAGGACCTAGGAGATCTTCGCCAGAGTTGCTGCGACACCTGCGTGTCACGACGCTTCAAAGACGATCTCCCCGTTAATCACCGTCATCACGCAACGCGTTTTCAGAATGTCAGCCGCAGGGATCTTCATGATATCAGCTGACAGGATCGTCAAATCCGCGAGCTTTCCGACTTCGATCGTTCCACGCAGGTCCTCTTCGAAAGCTGCGTAAGCAGGCCAAATTGTAAACATCTTCAACGCTTGCATTCGCGTCACGGCTTCTTCCGGATGCCATCCTTCACCAGAAAAACCGTTCTGTGCTTTGCGTGCGACGGCGGCATAAAATTCGATCATCGGTTCGCCCCGCTCAACCGGCGCATCAGAACCGCCGGGAATCACCACGCCTGACTTAATAAAAGTCTCCCACGCGTAAGCGCCAGCGAGACGCGCGATACCCAACCTTGCTGGAGCGAAATACAAGTCGCCGATCGCATGCGATGGCTGCATTGACGGGATGATGCCGAGCTTAGCGAAACGCGGAATATCGGCCGGGTTAACTATTTGCGCATGCTCGACACGCCAGCGTGGGTCTGCAACTTTTCGCTGGGCCACCGGCACTGCCTGTAACGCTTTCGCATATTCATCGAGGATAAATCTGTTCGCCTTATCGCCGATCGCATGTGTCTCGACTTGAATTCCTTTTTTCAACGCGTCGACCAGCATCGGCCGCAGTTCTTCTGCTTTTACGGTCAGAAAACCTGAGGTCTCGGGCGCATCGGAATAGGGACTAAGCAAGGCGGCGCCGCGTGAACCTAATGCGCCATCAGACACCACCTTGATGGTTCTCACGGTAAGTCGGTTTTGAAATTCGCCGATGATTGGTCCTTCGCTCAACAGCCGTGTTGCACTTGCGCCTGGTCCGTGAACAGCTTTGTAGATTCGTAACTTGATGGCGCCTTGCCCGTAGAGCTTTTTGAAGATATCGACATCCCCGTAACTGCCACCGGCGTCCTGAATCTGAGTCCAGCCGAGTTCAACGTCACGTTTGGCGCCCAGGACCACGGCCCGCTCGGCATCCGCCGAAGATGTTGGTGGAATCTGCCGTCGCACCAATCCCTGCGCGGCATCGAGGAGCATGCCGTTGGGATCGCCGTCTTTGCCTTTTGAGATTTCTCCCCCGAAAGGATTGAAAGTCGTTTTAGTAATCCCTGCTTTCTTCAGAGCGGCGCTGTTAACCACTGACGCATGTCCGTCTGCACGCGTCAGAATCACAGGATTGTTCGGCGCAATACTGTCGAGATCTTGCCGGGTCGGAAACGTCGGTGGCTCCCAGTGAGTTTCGATCCAACCGCGGCCGGTGACCCATTCGCCCTGCTGGGCTTGATCGACGCGCGCCTTAACCTTGGCGAGAAAATCCTGCAGGCTTGTTGTTCCTTCGAGATTGAGCGTCATCTCGCGGAAGCCAACCCCGGACAGGTGTTGGTGCGCATCAGTGAATCCGGGCAGCACAGTTTTGCCATGAAGATCGACAACGCGTGTTGATGCGCCAACGTACTTTTGGGCAGCGGCGTTCGTGCCAACGAAAACAATGCGGTCGCCTTTTACAGCAATCGCCTGAGCTTGCGACGCCCGATCGTTAGGGGTGTAGATGTTTCCGTTTTTGAAAACGATATCTGCAGGCGCGACGCGTTGAGTAACAGGCGCGACACTCAGCATCAACACGCTGACGATTAACAGAAGGATTCTCATAAGTCCTCGTTCGGCTCGCTGTAAATGTTGTTTAGAAACTTCGGTGAGAAGCTCGTTTATACCACAGAAAAGGGACCAGCCGCAGGCTTTCAGAAATACTCAAGCACGAGTCGCAGATTCAGCGTGCCAAAGATGGGAGATTAAGCTTCATTTGAACAATTCAAGCTGAAAATAAAGCCGGTTGGGAAGGGTGGCTTGCCCCCGCTCAATCCACCTTACTCTCAACGTTGAATGGAAGAGATATTGAGGGGGGGCAAGCCACCCTTCCCAACCTGCAATTTGTGAGCTTGAGTTGTTTTCAGTGAAGCTTGAGTGTCGGTATTTGGTCCGTTGCCTTATTTCTGTGAGAGAAACTGATGGAGTTCCGATCGATTGGGTAGGCTGGTCCGTCCTCCCAGTGCGCTGCACTTCATCGCCGCGACAGCATTCCCATACTTCAGACTCGTCTCCACATCTTCTCCGTTCAGCAAGCCATAGAGAAAGCCCGAGTGAAATGCGTCGCCGGCGCCTGTCGTATCTCGACAACCTCCAGGCGCTGCGTACGCTGGCGACTCGATAAACCGATCTTCACAAAGCACCAAAGCGCCTGCGACGCCTTTGGTCATGCCTACCAACGCGCATCCATAACGCGCTTTCACTTCGACTAACGACGCTCGTTCGTCAGGGATACCGGTGAGTCGATGAGGAAACTCCTTTGATGTGATCAGTAGATCGATCAAGGGCAGCAATTCGGGTAGACCGTCGTAGATGTTGTCGATGTCGGCAGAGACGATTACTCCGGAGTTTTTGGCATCAGTGGCGACGCGCACGCACGCGGGTGGATCGTGTGCATCGAGATGTAACACTCGACCGAGCGAACCGAAGTCTCTTGGCGCTTCATCGGGTTTGTAAGCCAGACCGTCATGGCGATCCCAGATGATCGTTCTTTCACCGTTGCGCGCATCGATGATAATAAAGGCGATTTGCGTGGTCGCACCTTCGACGACTTCGGCGCGTTCAAGGTTCACTCCTTCCGCTTTGAGTGATGCGAGACCAAACGCTCCCTCTGGATCTGATCCAAAGCGCCCGGCGTACGCTGTCTTGAAGCCAAGTCTTTGCAGTGCGACCATCGCACTGGCAGTCTGACCGCCCGCTGATTGCTTGTGATCAATTAATCGAAGTTTAGTATCGAATGCCGGATACTCAGGTACGACGATTAAATGATCGACTGCGTTCAAACCGAAACCAACGGCATCGTAAGGTTTGTCTTTTGGTTGGGTTACTGGGAATCGCATCGCGAATCAGGAGCGGCAGGCAGGAGCAGGAATCATTGGTCAGTTATCATTTGACAATTCTCAATTGCCATTTCCAGAAACCGCCGAGTTCATCTCGGTGGTGCTTCACTTTTAACCTAACCCAGGCTCCGACACAATTCAGCGCGCGAAGCGGGCCAGTCGAATATTCTGCGCGCATTAGGCTGAAACTGAATCACCACCGATGTGAACTCGGCGGTTTTCCGGAAATGGCAATTGAGAATTGTCAAATGAGAATTGACCAATGATTCCTGCTCCTGGGTTGAATCTGTGCTTGCAACCCAATAGCATCCTAATATCGTGGCGATTGAAGAGAGACTCAAAGAAATACCCACGTCACCGGGCGTTTATCTACACAAAGACGCGACCGGCAAAGTGATCTATGTCGGGAAAGCTAAGAACCTTCGCAGCCGCGTCCGCTCCTATTTCCGCGCCCGACCGTTCGATAGAAAGACCGATGCGCTCGTTGAGAATATCTCCGACCTCGAATTTATCGTTACAGACAACGAAGTCGAGGCGTTGATTCTTGAAGCAACGCTCGTCAAGCAGCACAAACCTCGCTACAACATCAAACTACAGGACGACAAGTCGTATCCGCACCTGAAACTCACGGTCAACGAGCCATTCCCGAAAGTCGTCATCACACGACGCATTCAAAGAGACGGTGCTTTGTACTTCGGCCCATTTCTGCCTGCAGCGCTTGCGCGCCGTACGATCGACGTTATTAACCGCACATTTCAGTTGCGTACCTGTGACATCGAGATCGACGGCAAGGCGCCTCGTCCATGTTTGGAATATCACATCAAACGCTGTCTGGGGCCGTGTGTGAAAGGACTGTGCACACCGGAGCAATACCAGGAGGCAGTGCGCGATGTGCGCTTGCTACTCGAAGGACGCAACAAAGAGCTCGCCGATACGCTCGAAGAGCGAATGATGGAAGCCTCTGAAGAGACGCGCTACGAGCTGGCAGCGAAGTACCGCGATCTGCGCAAGACTGTAATTCGATTATCCGAACAGCAAAAGATGGCGACCACTTCCGAAGACGACATCGACATCTTCGGCTATTACCGTGAAGGCAAACGACTCGCCCTTCAATTGTTCACAATGCGGGAGGGACACATCGTCGGTCGCCGCGAATTCTTTTGGGAAGATCTTCCTGACGATGGATTTGATCCAGCCGAGTTTCTGAGCGACGTGCTCTCGCAGTACTACGCTCAAGATTATGTGCCGCGCGAAATTTATGTTCCGGTCGACTTTGAGGACCGGGAACTTCTCGAAAAGGCGTTGCGCAAGAGGCGTGGCAAGCGAGTCCGAGTGTTCTTTTCGCAGCGCGGCGAGAAGCGCGACATGATCGATTTAGTTGACAAGAATGCCAAGCTCGCTTTCGAACAACGCTTCCGCATTCTGAAACCCGACATGAAGCGAGTGCTGGAGGAGTTGCAGGAAACTTT
>DATJKB010000240.1:0-2885 GCA_035491875.1 Pyrinomonadaceae bacterium
GCGGCCTGGCGCCGCTTTGTTATCGAAGCATCCCAATCTTGGACCAAAGCGGCGCCAGGCCGCCGCACTCCAAAGAGAGGCTCACTGAATCAGCAATGGCAGTTTGACGGTTGAAGTAGTGAGTCGTCGCTGAACGCCTTCAAATAAATCTACATCGAAAGGTTTACCGATGTTATTTCCGGCAAGATCTTCAATCGTTGTTTGAATGACCAGTTGGTGTTCGCCCGGCTTCCATGGTCCAAGTGGTTGGAAACTCCAACGACGCTCCTGGTCGCTGAGAACGATTTGACCGTCGATAGGTTTTCCTGAGGCGTCAGCGACGTAGATAGCTCGCCGGGTGATTGCGTTGTCCATCGGTTCGGGGAAGAGAACCACGAGCGGGCTACCAGTGCCGGATGTCGGAATTTGAACCTTCCATTTTGCAGGATCGGGTGGTTCGCGATCTGGCGCTCCAACTAGAAACAGTTTTTGAAAACTCTCCTTGAGCGGTTTTCCAGTACCATCTTTCCACGCGCTATCAATCACAAGCGAATAACGTTTACCAGCTTCGAGTGCTGGTCCAACGTCCTCTAAGGGCAACACACCTCGTTTGATCCTCCCGGGATCGATGAAGAGCGTTAGACGCGTCATTGTGTCGTCCCACAACTCTTCGTCGATTTCCAGAAATGGCAGTTCGACTGGCTTTCCGTCTGCATTGAGCAGCCGAATGAAATCGTAGATATTCCCGCGACTCATCGGCGCTGAAAAGTGCACATAGAACTTGAGGAGGTTTTCAGGTAGCACATCGGCCGTGGGATAAACATGGGTGACGACTGTTGCAGGTGTGAGATCTCCTGTCGGAACCCGAAGGACAGCGGTTATTTCTGACCGATCACCCTCAAACGCCGGCAACTCTGCGGGCCGAAAAATACCTTGATAACTGAGTCCTGGCTTTAAAGGGTAGTCCGGTTCGAAGCCGATTGCGCTTCCTCCGACGAAATAGGTTCCCGACATCGCGGGCAGTAAGGTTTGACTCGAGTTTTTGGATTCTACTTGAACGCGAAGCAGTCTTCGCCAATCCTTTAAGCGCCAATTCGGACTACGCAGCAGCGTCAATGATGTGTTCGTTAGTCCCGTGACTTCAACTCTAGGGCGAGCAGGGTCCGTCAGATTGGGCAACCAGCGAATTGTGTATCTGGAAATCGTTGAGGGCGCAGATTGCGATGCTTGTGCACTCTCCATGGAGAGCGACTTCGCGTGCAATCTACGCCCCCAGTGACTCTGCAGCGTAACGATGGAACAAATAATAACGCTCAGCGCCAAGTACTGGTTCACTTTGAAATCCTTCTCTCATTCTCACCGTGGCTTCAGCCCGGTGTAGAGGTCCGGATAAAACGCTCATTCAACCGTTTTAACGGTTCATGACGTGCGTCATGAAAACCGTTGAAACGGTTCAAGACCTCTTTCCTTCGCTTCAGTCACCGGGCTAAAGCCACGGTGTGAATGAGAGACCGTCAAACCGAACCAGCACTCAACGCCAACAATCGTCCGTTTTACGGCAAAGGCAATGCTTCAAGGTTTAATGCGCCGCCCTCGTTACGACGGAGCACAAGTACGTGCTTGCTATCGAAACGATCCATTTGATCCACACCCTTCCAATCAACGATGGTTTCATAACCCATCCCTTTGGTGTTTCCGTCTGGTACTGGCGCGACGATGCCTTCAGCACCTGCAATGTTATCCGTGCTGATCTTCATGACGCCGCGACTACTGTTTGTGAGCAGCAGGTAGTTCTTGCCATTCTGTTCGTAGACAAGCATGTCGAGCGGGCGGTTACGATTTCCGAGTTCGGCGATAGTCTTCCCTTTTATCTTAGCCCCGGGTTTGAGATCGCTAAGAGGGAATTGCACGAGTGGTGTACAGGTGTAAGCGGCGAGTACCTGAGTTTCTTTGCCGACTGTATAAGGAACAAACGTTCGCACCGGAGCGCGCGTTTCGAAACGTCCGTGTGCGCCATGATAAATCTCAACACTGGTCGGCGTGGTCACCTCTTTGAACGGAAATGGAATGGAGCGCAGAGTTGATGCAAATTCTTCGTTCGATAAACCAGCAACCAGGATACGTCCCTCGGTGAACGCGAGATCAGTGATCGACTCACGGCGAGGGTTGCTCTGTCGATTGCCTTCTCCGACCACAGCGTCAGCGGGGGCGTTTGGCAATTCAGCTCTTGAGAATCTGACTTTATCGAGAGCGAAAACTTCGAGTTGACCATCAACTTTCACTCGAATCAGCACCGGAACAGCATCCGGTCCACGTCCGCGTGAGACAGCGAGATACGCATTGCGCGATAGCGGATTGACGACCATGTCCTGGATCAGAATCTGATCGGCGGTCGTGCCGAGCAAAGCTGCGACCTTTTCATTGATCGCTTCGACTTTCAAGGGCTTAACATTCGCCGCCGCTTTCGTGTCGCCCGTTGCAATCGCGACAATAGCCGCCGCTTTTGTATCGGCAATCAATAGAATCCCATCTGGACCAAACGCGAGCGGTCCAGCTGATTGCAATATCGCCTTACCCTCTTTCATGTCCGCCGTCCAGTTGGTGGCGTTAGCATTTTGGAAAGAGCAAGTCAGCGCGAAGAGAATCAACCCGATGCATAGAGAGGTGCGTGCCATTTTCATACTCCTTTGTTGGAATCGGAGTCGTTAGCCTTAGAACCTACGATTGAATTAAAGAGAAAATAATCCAAACACAACTCGATTGGCAATGATCCCACCAGAAAGTAGCGGTTCGCTTTGTCGTCAACTCTCTGCGTTCTCCGCGTAGCGAGTTCGTAAGTTCTTGTTTTCCTGAGAACTTTTTTAGAACGGCTTTGCCGCCGATGTGCGGCGACGGCTCTGCCTCGC
>DATJKB010000241.1:0-4581 GCA_035491875.1 Pyrinomonadaceae bacterium
CCAGCCACTGTGTGATTAGAACGGCCCACACGCTGCAGAAAACTGGCGATCGATCTCGTTGAACCCAGCTGACAGACAAGATTCACATCGCCGATGTCGATTCCCAGTTCGAGGGAAGCAGTTGCGACCAGTGCGCTCAACTCGCCCGCTTTCAGTCGTTGCTCAGCCATCAGCCGCTGTTCGCGCGCGAGGCTTCCGTGATGCGCAGCAATGTTTTCGTCGCCGATGCGTTCACCGAGATGACGTGCGACGCGCTCGGCGAGTCGACGCGTGTTGACGAAAACTAAAGTGGTGTGGTGCTGGCGGATTAGTTGAGTGAGTCGATCGTAAACTTCATCCCAGACCTCGCCTGACATAACGGCTTGCAGTGGCGATTCGGGGAGTTCGATAGCCAGGTCGAGTTTCCGCGCGTGACCACTATCGATGATTGCGCAGTCGGGATTACCGGCAGCATCGATGTTCGCTGAGCCGACCAGAAATCGCGCGACTTCTTCGATGGGCCGCTGAGTTGCAGAAAGACCGATGCGGACCAGGGGACGATTTGGGATTTCGGATTTCGGATTTCGGATTTCGCGCTCGGGAACACCGCCTTCAGCCAGCACATGGTCTTGATCATCAGGACGAAATCCGAATTCCGAATTCCGAAAGCCGAAATTCTTCGTCAGTTGTTCGAGACGTTCGATTGATAAAGACAGATGCGAGCCGCGCTTGTCACCAACTACCGCATGAATCTCATCGAGTATTAAAGTGCGAGCGGTCTCGAGCATTCGTCGCCCACCTTCGCTGGTAAGGAGGATGTAGAGCGATTCCGGTGTGGTAACGACAATATGCGGTGGCCGCTTTGTCATCGCAGTTCGCTCGGACGCGGGAGTATCGCCGGTACGAACGAGTGTCCGAATATTCACTTCTGGCAGACCCATCGCAGCCAGTTCTTTGCCAATGCCTTCCAGCGGGAATTGAAGATTACGCTGGATATCGTTGCTGAGTGCTTTGAGTGGCGAAACATAAATGACGTGCGTGGTGTCGTCGAGTTTTCCTTCAACACCGAGACGAACCAGGTCATCAATGGCGGAGAGAAACGCAGCGAGAGTTTTGCCCGAACCGGTGGGTGCAGCAATTAATGTGTGCCGGTGCTTCTTAATCTCCGGCCACGCGTGAAGCTGCGGCGGCGTCGCGGAGGGAAAGGTTTGGGCGAACCAGCGCGCAACCGCTGGATGAAAAATTTCTAGATTCATAAGGGACTGAGATTATACTGTGCTCGCTTGTAATTTGCATAGCTGAATCACGAGCCCAAGCATGAAACACCGGTATTCAGTCCGTCGACACTTGGCGCCATTCAGTACCATTCGCGGTAGCGGATGGCCATGACGCTCGCCTCCCTTGTGCTTATCGTCGCGCTGAGTGATGGCCATCCGCTACCGCGAATGGTACTGAATAACTCCGGTCAGTTGATCAGGCGTTCCTATCGAGATGAATTTTCAACAGGTCATCGCCGTCCTGGAAAAGCATTACGGTCGGGTGCAACCTCCTGTTATGCGCGATCCGTTCGGCCTAATCATTTGGGAAAACATTGGCTACCTGGTTGATGACCATCGGCGGAGAGCGGCATTTGAGGAGCTTGAGAAAAAGGTTGGTCTCACACCAGCCGCGATTCTGGCGGCGTCCTTATCGGAGCTAACGAGAATTGCGAAAGTCGGAGGTATTCATGAAGGACTGCGTGCGCAGCGACTGAAGGAGATTGCGTACATAACGATGAATGAGTTTGATGGAGATCTGTCGTCGGTTTTTAAACTTTCGTTGCCGAAAGCAGTCAAGGCATTGAAACAGTTCCCTTCGATTGGCCAACCTGGTGCTGAAAAGATTCTCTTGTTCGCCGGCGCGCATCCGCTCCTGGCGCTCGATTCCAATGGCTTGCGAGTTCTTTTGCGTTTGGGGTTTGGTGAAGAAAAGAAGAGTTACAGCGCGAGTTACAAGTCAGTTCAAGCGTCGCTGGAGAACCAAATTGGTGATAACCGTGAGTTTCTGATCGCCGCCCACCAACTGCTGCGTCAGCATGGACAGGAATTATGTAAGAGAAGTAATCCCAGGTGTGCAGAGTGCCCGCTAAGGAAGGTTTGTGAGTACTTCCTCCAAACATTCAAATCACTCCCTAACAGCGGTTAGGGATTTTTAGGTCCGTTTCTAAACTCGTGGCGTTAGCGCGGAGTTGTGCCGCGCGGGCAGAGCCATATCTCGACGACCGCCTCGGGGCGAGGGGATCCGACCTGGATCACAATGCGTTTACTATCGAGACCGCGAGAACTAATGAGGTAGTCAGTTACATTGCGGGACCGCTTCTCAGTATCGCCTGGCTTGGCGTGTTGCGCCGGGTGAATAATCACATAAGCAGTTGCAAACGGGTCGTTCTGTAGCGCCACTCCAAGATTATCCAGACGTGCTTTTTCGTCGTTGCGACTAATCTCTGGATACTCGTCAAACTTCCGGCAAGTCTGTGCGATAGGGACTTGAGTTGAACAACTTGCCGAGCATCGCGCGGCAGAAGAGGCACCGTAACCAGCCAACGACGCCGTCGCCATTAGCGTCTGTCCCTCTAATCCGGACGCGTTTACCTTTATCGAACTCGTTCCTTGTCCCTCGATTATCGTTCCGCCTGACACGGTCCAATTGTAAAGAAGTGGCGAGGTGCCAACGGTGCCGTTGACGAGCGAGTCAAAAACAACTGGTTGGCCGAGCTCAATCTGCGTTGGGCAAACTATTTGCACCTGCGGGCATTCGGGGACCGGCGGACACTCGACCCTCACCAGCGTTGAAGCGAATACCTGGCAGCTTTCGTTCGCAATACCAGATACGGCTTCCAGACTCGCGCGGTAAAAACCTGGTGCGACACCGTCGAGAGTCCATGTGGCGCTGGGTCCATCTCCTTCAATGCGGCCCGCTTCAGTGGTCCATACGTATCGAACAGGATTCTTGCCCTGGGTGCGCGCCGTTAGCCGAACAATAGGCTGCGTGCCTGACCCGCAATTCGTAATGACTGTTGTATCGGGTGAAATCGTTACGGCCGGCGGTACGTAATTGGTTTGTTCGATGGTTGATTGTTGAGCGACCACGGACATCGCCGGCATCAGCAACAGAATCAACAAAGCCGCGTTTGAAAGTTTGTGCAGTCTCATTTAGATCACTTCAGCTCATTAGGGCTTTGGAACCGGAGGCACGGCCCCGCGCGGAACCACCCACAGTTCCATGCAATCCTCATCGCGAGATCCGCCATCAAGAGTGACAACTCTTGAGGGATCGATACCGCGGTTCGAAACTAAATAGTCTTTTAATCGGTTCATCAGACCTGACACGTGAGCCTGCTGGCTATTTCTCGCAGCGTACACGATGACGTAAGCAGTGGTCGTCGGATTATTTTGTAACTCAATAGCGAGGTTGTCCAAACGGGCTTTCTGATCGTCACTTGCGCATCCGCAACAAATGTCGAACTGGTTGCTTGCGATTGAACGTTGTTCGATCGGAGGTACCGAGGTGGCCGCCTGCGCAATTTGGCGGCAGCCGATCTCGCCAGAGCCATCGTCAACGATCACTGATGCGGTAACTCGCTGGCCCGCCAGGCCGGTGGTGTCAATTTCAATCTCCGAAGATCCAGCTCCTTTAAGGATTCTTGCTGCGGCGGGTGAAACTGTCCACTTGTAGATAAGTGGCTTTTTGCCGGCGTATGAAACGTTGGCGCTGTAAGTGACGATCGTGCCATCCGTAACCTGGGTCGGTGCAGCAATGTTTACGGGAAACGGACAGACCGAACTGATTAACGCCGGCGGCGGACGATAACCGAGAGTTATGCACTTTACCCTGCCCGCGGCTATCTCAATATCCCGGCTCCATAGCGAGCCATCAGGCAGTATCACCGCGATAGTGTGGAGACCCGGCAGGAGATGTTCGATATTCAAATAATCCCTAGTCGTTTCGCCATAAGATTTTCCATCAATCTTAATCAGCAGTCCGGCCGGATCAGAATTCACTCGCAGCGTGCCGTAATCGGCACGTTTTGTCTTTTGACCGTGAACAGCAGCGAAATCAAACGCCCCCAATCCGAGCAAGCATAGAATCGCAAGCAACGTGGTGGCGAAGAATCGATTTTCTTTCTTACGTTCCATGGGTTTCTCACTCACGATTTCCGGTACGTGACCTTCTCAATCGGAATCCCAACGCACAAACTCCGGTAAGCAACAACAACAGTGACGCCGGTTCGGGAGTTGGTTGTGTCTGAGTTGTCACTGTCAATGTCGGTGTCGGTGACGGACCGGGTAACGGTGGTAGGACATCTTCGCCCCCCTTAATAAAGAAGAACGGAATGCCCGCAAGGAAGAGCAGCGGCCACTTCGGAAATCCTCCTCCAGCAATAGGGATCATTACGTCGCCGCAATCGCAGATAGCAACTTCGACCGTAGCTTGCGTCTGTTTCTGTGGATCTTGTGCGAGCGCGTAAAAGCCCACACCAGATAAGAGACTCTCCGACTCGATGTTTACTTTCGGAGTATCACGTTGGCTTTCGCGGTGAGTTGGGATCTCTAAGTCGGCAAC
>DATJKB010000242.1:0-2619 GCA_035491875.1 Pyrinomonadaceae bacterium
TAATCCAGCGACGTTCAATGGCTTCAAGATCAAAGCGCCCTGGGGCGGAAGTGCATCACCTCAAACAACGAGCGCAGTCGAGCAACTCGTCGATAAAACAAGTCCTAAGCGCAATGCTGAAATAGGGACAAGCACTGAACTTCTTCAAACTTCGATTAGTAGATATCAACATCAGATTCGGACTTATATCGATCTCGATTTAATTCAGAGTGCCAATGGTCGCGTCGTAGTTGATCCGATGCACGGATCGGCAGGAACCTGGGTTGAGAGTTTTTTACAAAACGGGAAGCTGAACGTCGAAACTATTCGCTCCTACCGTGATCCACTTTTCGGTGGCGTTAATCCCGAACCGATCGATCAAAACCTTGAGTCGTTGAAGACTCGCGTCGTTGAGACGAAAGCTCTCGTTGGACTGGCGACTGATGGCGATGCGGATCGCGTAGGTGCGGTCGATGAAAACGGTCGCACCCTCACGATGCACGATGTGGTGCCGATGCTGTTGCTCCATCTGTCGCGGCAAAGAAAAATGAGCGGTGCGGTAGTTGTAACTGTTTCACAATCCGTTTTGACGAAACGAATTGCAAAGGCATTCGGGCTAAAGATTCACGAAACACCCATCGGTTTTAAATACATTGCGGATTTAATGTTGAAGGAAGACATTTTGTTGGGCGCTGAAGAGTCAGGGGGAATCGGCGTGAAGGGTCACATTCCAGAACGCGATGGCGTGCTCAATTCCCTTCTCTTTCTTGAAGCGATTGTAGCCTCCGGTAAGCCTCCCTCGCAGTTATTGCGTGACTTGCATCAGGAGTTTGGAGAGTTTCACTTCGGCCGCAAAGATCTTCACATGGAGGTTGAGCGCGGGCAGAAGTTTGTGAGTGACCTGGCGGACAATCCACCGGCTACATTTGCAGGCGACCAAGTCGTTGATGTGCAAACGATGGATGGCACACAGCTCTCCTACAAAGACGAATCGTGGATCCTATTTCGTCAATCGGGCACGGAACCGATGCTCAGGATCTACGCCGAAGCTACCTCCATCCCAAAGATGCAGCACCTATTAGAAGCTGGTGCCCACCAGGCACACTCAAAACTCTAGAACCAATCAGACGTCTTCTCCTCCAGGATCACCACCATTCTCCAACGACTGTTGACTACGCACAGGTAAATAACTAAGCTGGGCCATACCCGGTTACCCGCTATCCCCTTACAAAAACGAACGATGCCTTTAACGAGGAGGTAGTGTCATGGGATTGATCTTGATAATCGTTTTGGTCCTGTTACTGCTCGGTGCGGTTCCATCATGGCCCCACAGTCGCAACTGGGGTTATGCGCCAAGCGGAACACTGGGATTGGTTCTGATCATCGTGTTGATTCTGGTATTGCTCGGGCGGATCTAAACATTGCCGATTGCCGATTGCCAATTGTCAGATCGTGAGAGGGGCGTGGCTCACTAGTCGCGGAGTGTTAGAGTAATGTTGCTTTCAATCGGCAATCAAAAATCGGCAATTGGCAATGATCTATGCCTGAGCTTCCTGAAGTAGAACACGTGGTGCGCGCGCTGCAGCCCGCGATAGTTGGCAGACGAATACTGGCTGCTGAATTGAGATTGAAGCGCACCGCACCCAAAACCTCGAAACCTGCCTTCGGTCGACTACTGCGCAACGCTTTAATCACCGGCGTTAGCCGGCGCGGCAAATATATCCTCATCGAACTCGATTCAGATCGATTGTTAGCAACCCATCTGCGGATGACCGGCAAGTTTGTTTGTCTTACCGGGGACGATCAGTTGCCGCCATACGCGCATGTGATTTTTCATCTCGATGATGATCGACGACTGGTGTTCTGCGACATGCGACAGTTTGGAAGAATGCGATTGATCGCGAATCGTGAACGTCTGCCGAAAGAGATCCTGGCACTTGCTCCGGAACCGCTTTCGGATGACTTCACTGAGCAGTACTTTCGCACGACGCTTAAAAGATCACGTCGAAGCCTGAAACAACTTCTGCTGGATCAGACCAGGGTTCTGGGGCTGGGAAATATCTACGCTGCGGAAGCATTGTTTCTGGCAGGCGTGAATCCGATGAAAGCTTCCGACGGTCTTTCGAAGGCACGCACGGACAAACTTTATCGAGCTGTTAGGGACGTCTTGCAGGAGGCGATCGACGCAGGCTCTACGCTGCGAATCGATCTAAGTGATGGCAACGGTGACTACATTGGAACCAGCGAAAGGTTCTGGCGAGTGTATGAGCGAGAGGGTGAACCTTGTGTAAGGTGCGGGACTCGGATCAAGCGCGTGGTCCATGGTGGCAGGTCGACCTACTACTGTCCCAAGTGTCAAAGGGCGTAAAAGAATTGGGCCGCAGATTTTCGCAGATAAACACAGATAAGAAGATAAAGAGCGAGCAAGGCCCCTTAATTGTTTAAATGCGTAATTGTTTTAATTCTGATCTGTGTTTATCTGTGAAAATCTGCGGCCCAAACCCTCACTATAAATTCTCAACAATAAAATCCGTCATCATTTGCCGCATGTGCTTCAAAAGTAGCGGGTCTGTCACTCCATGTCGTTGCCTCGGATAGACCATTAACTCAAACTGCTTCCCTGCCTTCTGGAGTTCATAC
>DATJKB010000243.1:0-6082 GCA_035491875.1 Pyrinomonadaceae bacterium
CAGGAAAGTCTCTGACTCATGGTGGAAACTGCCGGGGTGGATAGACGAGGGACGAGTAAGGCAGTTCGATGTGCAGGGCACAGCACCAAAATCCGCAGGGATCGGGGGGCTGATCCTGCGGGCAATCGACGGCCGCCCCGAAATGTGGGATTGGATTAATGCCTACACACGTTACAGTCTTGACCTCTGGGTGAAGACAAGGATTAACGACCCTGAGTTATACATTGGAATCAGGGAAGGCGCCTTTGCGCTGCAATACGCTGCGTGGTTAGCAAAGGCCTTACCTGATTCTTTCCCGCTACAGGCAGGTGGTACAGAGACACACGGAGCAGCAATTCGAGCGCAGTATCTTGCTGATATAGAGGCCATTTCGGTTAATTACTTCGGGCGACTGCAATATCCAGACGGGTCATGGCGCTGGGATGATTGGTATTACACAGACTCAGATGGTGGACAACTACGCGGAATTACGCAGCCATTTCAAGTTGGATTGTTGTTGGATGCCCTGATCGATGTTCATCAAATAACCACCAATCAGACGGTAAAGACGAGTATCCAGAACCAGATCACAAACGCCTGTCGCCACTTGTATTCCGGTGGACCATATTCAACGCAGCGGCTTTCGTCGCTTAATGTAAATCTCAGAGGCTTTCACTATTTTTACCACGGCGGCACCACAGTCAATCCAACCAAGTATGAGCACGGCGATCTCCCGGCAAATTGGAATCCAACAAACGCGAGCGACGTGCAGAATCAAAGACAACCCATCGGGCTCCTCGTCGCGGCGTACGGCTGGTCCTACCAGGTCACCGGAGATCCTTTCTTCAAAGTGGCTGGAGATGATTTATGGGATTCAGCCTTCGGTGATACTGACGGCATCCACAACTATATGGGGGGAGACGGCAAGAGCTATAACCAGAACTGCCGCTGGGCGGGATCATACTTAGTCTGGGCTGGACAACCGTCTAATCCAGTTCCAACTCCGACACCAACTCCGACACCAACTCCGACGCCAACTCCGACGCCCACGCCAATACCACAGCAAACACCGCCGTCCGTTAGCATCACAACGCCACTAAACAACTCCATTTTTAACCACGGCACAAACATTACAATTGGCGCGAGCGCATCTTCCCCGTCCGGCAGCATTACGAAGGTTGATTTCTATGACGGGTCGCAGTTGATTGGAACCTCCACGACTTCCCCTTACCAAGTGGTACTGTCCAACGGCGCGGTAGGCAGTCACCCCCTTACTGCGGTCGCTCGAGACAACACAGGACTCTCCGGTAGCTCCGATGTGGTAATAGTCAAGATTAGTAAGGCGCTTAATGGAGTCCGAAATAACAAGAGGAGTTCCCCAGGCAGCTCGACCGGTAACCTCGAAACTAATAGTTTCGATTCTCTCGTGATCAGTCTGACCCAGACCTACTACGACTTTACTGAAGAGAAGATCATGTTCACCTCGCCGAACACGATCGAAAGGTCGCTCTTTGCTGCTTTATTGTTGGCACGGGCAAGTGCTGGCCTTGCCAGGCAGTCAGCGTCTGCGGCTGTCGAGGATCGTTTAGAGAAACTCGACGCGTATCTGAGTATCTGCGAAGACCTGATGGTAAACGGCGCAGTTTCAAGCCCCACCTTGGCTCAAGCAAATCGCGTTAATGCATCTCTCGATTTGCGCATCACACAGCCAGTCGCGAGTCCGATGTCATCGCCGGGGATCTGGTTGCTGCCCAATAATGCTGGACGACTGGTCGTTTCATCCCCAACTCCCTTCACGACGCAAACGGTCAACTCGCCAACAGGTTCATACGAATTGGGCGGATTGAGCGTAAGCCTCGATGATCAGGCTGCCTTGATAACTTCAATTTCGCCAAACGAAATAACGTTTATGGTCCCCGCTGCTTTGTGGGGTGGGTTGTCAGACGTTGTCGTTACTTCGCGCGAGGGTTCCATTTCTCATAGCACTGCGGCTATCCACGGACTCTACCCGCGCATATTTGGGTGGGCCGGAAATACTAATGATCGCGCAGCAGCCCTCGATGCGATAGGTTTCCAATCCACGATTTCGGCGGTCAGTAATGGCCCGTTCAATTTGGATGGCAGGTCACGAATGTCAATCTGGGCATCGGGTATCACTACGGGTGTTGCGAACAGCAATACCAGCAATGATGTGATATTGGCCGACGGTCGCATCCTGGTGAATGTTGCCGAGGGGATTTCCGTCGAAGCCCGCCTGAGTGACGGACGGGCGTTCATATTACCAGTCGAGTACGCAGGACCTCAGGGATCGCTGGTCGGATTGGACCAGATCAATGTGGTTCTCGTGCCAGAGTTGCAGGGCGCCGGCAATGTGCAGTTAACGGTCATGGTTGGCCTCGTGCGGAGCAACACGTTGAGTGTCGTCGTTCACTGAACTTTGTCAGCTCGCCTGATTTTGAGGGACCCCGTTTGCTGGGGTCCCTTTTTCTTTGCGTTGCTGCTGGACGGCGGCAAGCGAGTCAGGCCGATTGGGAAAAAACTGGGAAGTGAAAGGCTTTAAGCGTTTTCTCATTACGGTTGGCTTCTGTGATTGTCACGATGCACGACTTAAGCTAAGCTCTGCCGTAGTCAAATTTAAGAAACGGGTGAGATAATTTTCCACCCATCGTTTTCGCAGGGGAATTTGCCCTTTTCCTGCGGAAATTCAGAAGGAATTCGTAATGAGTGTCCCGGCCAGCAGGTCCCTTTGGCGAGCCCTCGCCATCACTTTAGCTGTCATTTTTGCTTACGCCACGGTTCTCGTGAAGCTCGGTAACGACTGGTGGGTCGACGAGAATTACTCCCACGGCCTCCTGATTCCCTTCGTCATCGGTTACATCCTTTGGCTCCAGCGTGACCAGCTGACTACCTTAAAACCGCGATCGAACGCGCTGTGGGGCGGACTCGCCATTGGCGCAGCGCTCGTGGCGTTATGGGCCGGCGTTGCAGGCGCGGAACTCTACACTCAGCGGCTGTCGTTGCTTCTGATTGTCGCCGGTCTTTTGCTTTATTTCTTTGGAACTCGCCTGCTGCGTTTCATGTTCGTGCCGCTGGTCCTACTGTTTCTTTCAATCCCGATTCCAGCCATCGTCTTTAATCGCATTGCCTTTCCCCTACAGTTGTTCGCATCTCGCTGTGCCGTTTGGTCGATGAGCGTGGTTGGAATTCCGGTGTTGCGACAAGGGAATGTCATTGAACTGAAGCCACTCAACTCGTTCGAGACGAGAAAACTCGAAGTCGTTGAGGCCTGCAGTGGTATCCGTTCGTTGATGACGCTGATCACGTTGGCAGTTGTGTTTGCCTATTTCACTCATCCGCGTTCAGAAGACGGTGATGGTCCAAAGGGCCGGTTTTCCTGGTTGCGCAGCTACGGGTTTTGGCGGTCGCTGATTTTGGTTGCGTCAGCAGTGCCTATCGCAATTCTTACCAATGCTGCACGAGTCAGTGGTACGGGCATCTTGTCGCACTATTACGGCACGCAAGTAGCCGATGGCTTCTTTCACTCGTTTTCCGGATGGGCCGTCTACATCGTCGCATTCCTGCTCCTTTTTGCCGTCGGCTGGATCCTTGATCGTTTCAAACCCAGGGCGACGAAGACCGAAAAAGCAATTAAGCAGAATGAGGTCGGAACGCGCGAGACAGTGAGGCCGAATCCACCACAAGCGATCTCAGCAAAGGGGGCTGAATAATGAAATCCTCGGTCCGTTTTGCAATCGCACTCGTCGCGATCCTGGTCGTCGGCTTGCTTGTAAATAGCTGGGCGTATCTCGGCGAGGCGCACGTCGATCGGAAACCGTTGAAGGATTTTCCAACACAGATCGATACCTGGAGCCGGCTCGGTGCCGACACCCAACTTGATGAACCGACCATGAAAGTTTTGCGCGCGAGCGACTACCTTTTGCGCGACTACCGACGAACTGATGGTCTGCAGGCAAATTTGTACGTCGGCTATTATGCGAGCCAAAAGGATGGGGCGACATTTCATAGTCCGTTGAACTGCTTGCCTGGTTCAGGATGGACTTTGACGGAACCTGCGAAGAGGATGATTTCCACGCCGCAAGGTTTTTCATTTCAAGCGAATCAATACGTAATTCAAAACGGAAGCCAGCGTGTGGCAATGATCTATTGGTATCAGGGACGCGGCCGAACAGTAGCGAGCGAGTATTGGGGCAAGATTTATACAGTCATTGACAGCGTTCGGCTCAGGCGTTCTGACGCAGCCATGATTCGAGTCACCGTGCCAATCGTGGGCGTAGATGCAGCTTCGCTTGATGCAGCGGCGGAGCTGGCGGGGAAAGCCTCGGAACAGTTGGCGGAGTTTGTGCCAAACTAAATGTGTTACTTTTCAGAAAAAAGCTTAGATTAACGCTATTGTAAATATCAGGTAGCATCCCGAGGCAATTGCCCGCCGTCGGTGCTGCTACGAGAAATAATTCGCCGGCCAGACCAGAATTAATCTGGAGATGGCTGGCAAACAACGGAGTAAGTACAAATGAAAAGCGAGTGCCGTCGTAACCTCTATTTCCCAACTCTTCTGTGTCTTCTCTTCGCCGCTCTTCTTTTACTGAGCGGCTGCACTAATCCCGAAAAAGCGAAAGCGGACCACTTGAACAAGGGCGACGCCTTTCTGAAAGACGGAAAGTACCAGGAAGCGTCGCTGGAGTTTCGCAACGCAATACAGATCGATGAAAACTTTGCTGCGGCACACTGGGGGCTGGCGCGCGCTTATGAAGGACTTCTTCGTTTTCCGGAAATGCATGATGAGCTGAGAAAGACAATCGCCCTGGATGCTTCGAATCTGGACGCGCGCAATAAGCTCGGCAACTATTACATGATCGGCGGCCGAGGTAAGCCTGAGTACATCTCTGAAGCTGAACGGCTTGCTAAGGAGGTTCTACAAAAGGATCCGAACAACATCGAAGGTCATATCTTGATGGGCACCGTATTGTTTGCCCAGAATCAAAAGGAAAAAGCCTTCGAAGAACTGAACCACGCGATACAGCTCGACCCGAACAGAGTTGAGTCGTATATCAGCTTGGCGCGGTTCTACATCGTCACGAAGGATACAACTAAAGCGGAGGAACTATTCCGCAAAGCTATTCAGGTCAATTACAACTCGTCAATTGCCCATGTCGAATTCGGAAAGTTTCTAATTCAGAACAATCGATCCGAAGAAGGCGAAGCCGAACTAAAGAAGGCAGTTGAAGTAGGTCCCACCGATCGAGCCGCGCGCTTTGTGTTGGCGAGTTACTACTACGTACGCAAGGAGCTGGATAAAGCGGAAGAATCCTACAAAGCGCTCGCTGAGCTTGATAAGGACAAGCCTCAAGGCCCCGTAGTTCTTGCGGACTTTTATTCCTCAATCAATCGACTCGATGAAGCGATCAAGATCTATCAGGATGTTCTGGCGAAGTCGCCTGACTTCATGCAAGCGAGATATCGCTTGGGTGAGATCTACTTGATGCGTGGTGACACTCAAAATGCAATGGCGCAGATCGACCAGGCTTTGAAAAAGGATTCGAAGGATCGTATGGCGCTGCTGTTGCGCGCCCGCGTACGTTCAATAGGTGGCCAGCCAGAAGGTTTGAAAGCGGCGATAGAGGATCTAAACGAAGTGCTGCACCAGGATCCAAACTCGCGACCTGGTTTGTATTTCATTGCGCAGACCCACTTCTCCCTGGGAATGGTCGACCAAGCCCGTAATGACGCTGCTACTCTCGAAAGAGCTTACCCAGACTACCTGCCGGCTAAGTTAATGCAACTGCAAATCAATGTGGCTGCCGGCGATGCGAAGACGGCGATAGCGCAAGCTACGGATCTCATCGATCGTCTAAATAAGACTGCTCCAGATAGCGATAACTCGCCTCAGCTAATCGCAGAAATACAGGAGAAAACCTATCTTGCGCGCGGAACTGCGAATCTCCGGGTCGGAAATAGCGTAGCGGCGCGACAGGATCTTGAAGCCGCCCGGGAAGCGGCGCCGAACGATCCTGAGGTCTACAACAGTCTCGCAGCGCTCTCGTTTTCTGAGAAAAAACTTGACGAGGCGATTGGCTTTTTTGAA
>DATJKB010000244.1:0-5015 GCA_035491875.1 Pyrinomonadaceae bacterium
ATAGATAAAGTCGTCCATCACCACAATGTCATTACTGCTGTCATCGTCCGGACCAGGCGCAACGTCGCCTGAGGTGATCTTCACACGAGCGATCCGAGCGTCGGTGAATTTGACGCCGAAGAAAGATTGACTCCCATCCCCGGGCGACGAAGGGACAAAACTGCTGAACAAGAGCTCGCCGTTAACTCCGAAAAATTCCATGAGCGTGCTCGCTCCCCGGTTGCCTCGCTTTTCGCCGGGACCACTGCCATCCGGTTGATCGACGTCGGTAAAAACCGCACCGAAGCCAGTCACCGTTGCTGGAATACTTCCATTTGAGCCGGGTCGAAAGAACAAGGCCTCGGTGATATTGCTTCCGACTGGCGTGAACAGTCGCAAATTGCTGAACGGTTTGAGAATGGTTCCGTAACTCGGGTTGTTGAAAAGGACTGCGAGTCCACCCTGGGGTCCCCCTGATGCGGGCGCCTGCGTAAGTCCGATCCCAGGTGTGGTGAATTGGCTGCCGCGAGTGTTTAGAAATACATTGAACGGCGTTATCGGAACCGTAGTAGTTGTGTCAGCTCCGCCAGCCCCATCCCAATTGATCTCGCGGTGGCCAGTATCCAGTGGCCCCGCGTTGCCGTTGTTTGGGTTTCCCAGCGCCGCGCGGAACGCATCAACTGAACTCTGAATTGACGCGACGTCTTTTCCGGCTGCCTGAAATACGCTCGGCGGAACAAAATCTTTGGTTGTGTTCTGAGCCTTCGTTGAACGGATTGTGCTCGGCAAGCTAATCGATAACAATCCAAACGCAATGGCTAAAGTTAAAAGCGCATACTTCTTCATGATTGAACTATCCTCTCTACTTAAGTGACTACTGGTGAAAGAGGCCTGACATTAGTCAGACCCAACTCGTTAATGGACCATCGGCTGTCACAGCCAATGTGTCGGCGACGCTACGCTTTGTCTCTTCAATGTGTCGCCGCCTGGTCCAAGTGCAGGTTGTATGCCGCGCGATGGAGTCAGCGAGATTTGCCCTCGGGGTTCCGCTTGATTAGTAGGATCTGTGAGAAGAATTGCGGCGAAAAATACGCATGACTACCGCGAAGAGGCAGACACGATCTCTGTGTGGTCTACGATATTTGGTAGTGAAGGAGATTAACGTTGGTAGGAGCGCTACGGTATGCGGTGGGCCGATCGTTTGATTCCCAACTTTTCCATTCTGTGTCGCAGCGTATTTGGATGCATGCCAAGCGTCTTCGCGGCGCCGTTTGCACCCTGTACGACTCCGTGAGTTTGTTGTAGCACAGCAGAGATATGTGCCCGCTCAACTTCTTCCAAGGTCCTAAGTACAGAAACTGACCCAGAGGGCTGCGCCACCTCGGCAGCTGCATTGGCAATGTCGAGAGGATCTTTGGACGGAAAGACACCGATTAAGTCTGGCTCCAACTCGAGCGTTGGGCCGTGAGAAAGTATCAAAGCCCGCTCGATGACGTTTTGCAGCTCTCGAATGTTACCGGGCCAGGAGTAGCTATTGAGCCTTTCCGCAGCTGCCGCGGAGATCCCTTCCATCCTCTTACCGATTTTCCGGGAGAATCGATCAAGGAAAAACGTTGCGAGTTGAGAAATATCGGAGCGACGCTCCCGTAACGGCGGGACTTCGAGCGGAAAGACGTTCAATCGATAGTAAAGATCAGAACGAAAAGTACCGGCGCTGATCGACTCCAGAAGATTCCGATTAGTGGCGGCGATGATTCGCACATCAACACGTTTCGAACGGTTGCTGCCGACTGGCTCGAACTCCCGCTCCTGGAGAACGCGCAGCAACTTCACTTGAGTATCCAAAGGCAACTCACCTACTTCGTCCAGGAATATCGTACCGCCATCGGCGAGCTCGAAGCGGCCAATGCGCCGCTCGAAGGCGCCGGTGAAAGCACCCTTCACATGTCCGAACAGTTCGCTCTCCACCAAACCTGCGGATATGGCACTGCAGTTAACCTTTACCAATGGACGATTCTTGCGTGTGCTGCGGTCGTGAATGGCTCGCGCAATGAGCTCTTTCCCAGTACCTGTTTCACCGTAGATAAGCACGCTCGAGTCAGTAGGAGCGACCTGGTCGAGGCGTCGTAGAACTTCAAGAAGCGCTGGGCTGCTGCCCACAATCTCCTCGAAGTTATGTACTGTGCGAAGCTCCTCCTGAAGATAGACATTTTCTTTCTCAAGCCGTGCTTTTAACGCCGCGATCTCTTCATACGATTTCATGTTTGCGATCGCCAGGGCGACCTGATTCGCTACTTCCTGCAGCAACTCGGCGTCGGCTTCGGAATATCGGTTCTTCGTCTCGCTCCACACTGTAAATGTGCCGATGCTTTTGCCCATCGCCACGAGTGGAACGACGCAATACGACTGGATGCCTTCAGCGACAAGACGCCGTTCGCCGGCGGACTCCTGTTCTTTTTCGAGATCGCCACGAACCACAGATTCTTGGTGCTCAAGAACCCATGCGGAGATGCGGGTTTCTTCCAGACCATATTCCTTCCCCAGAACGAAGAACTCCGACTCTGCATCGCTGTCCATCGAGAGGAGCTTTAAAGTTTTCTTTTCTGGCTGATGAAGAAGGAAGGCAGCCCGGTCGAAGGAGACGACGCGACGAATAGCTTCATAAGCCGACGCGAAAAGCGCCTCTTGAGTGAGGTTATTGATGATGGCATTGTTGATTTCGAGAAGGCTACGTTTCCGTTGCTCGCTCTTCCGTAGTGCCTCTTCCGTTGCTTTTCGTTCAGTGATGTCAAAGAAGGTTATGACCGCGCCGACAGTTCGACCTTCGCGGACCATCGGATGGGACCAATACTCTACGGGGAAACTGGTGCCATCCTTTCGCCAAAAAATATCATCGTCGATGTGAACGCCACGGTTTTCATGAAAACCCAAATAGATTGGACATTCCTCGATTGGAAAAGGCGATCCATCTTTGCGAGTGTGGTGTTCCAGCGTATGCATGTTCTGGCCCAGCAATTGGATGGACTCGTCGTAACCAAGCAGTTTGACTGCCGCCTGGTTACAGAAGAGGCAGGTGCCATGCGGATCACAACCAAAGATTCCTTCGGCGGAGGAATCGAGAATGAGACGGACTCGCTCCTCACTTTTTTGGAGAGCTTCTTCTGCCTGTTTCCGTTCGGTGATGTCCTCCGAGAGGGCCATGATCAATCGCGGTAAAGTCTCCGTGCCCGGAACCAGGGAGATGTTGTCCCTTACCCAGATAGCACGTCCATCCTTATGGCGATACTGCTTCTCGATCTGAAACTGCTCTAGTTTCCCCGCCACCAGTTCAGCAGCCAGAGCCTCGCAACGCTCGACATAGTCCTCATGAGTAAAGTCGAGAAACGAAAGTCTTTGAAATTCCTCTTCCGTGTAACCCAACATTCTTTGGTAAGTGGGATTTACCGCTCGTAGGCGGCCGGTCAGATCGGCGAGCGCGACGCCTATGGCGGAATTCTCGAAGACGGATCGCCAGCGCTCCTCAGTCGTACGAAGTGTCTCCTCTGTTTGCGTGCGCTTTTCGGCGCCTTCCGAAACAGAGCGTTCGCGGGTTTTTCCCTTTAATGGACCAGCGCGCGACATTCGGTTTTCTTCCCGCGACTGTGCGGCAGACTGAGGATAGACTCCTCAGCGAGAGCGGACAGCAACTAAGCCCATAACACAGGTCTGAGCGACGGGTCCGACACAATGAAATCGAACGTAGCGGAGCCCAGACAGGTTGAACTAGATCTTTGAAGTACGGACGGATCTTGTTTGACGTAAGTCACGAAGTCAAGGCGAGGTGCGCGCCTTTACATCACCCAGGGTGAATATGGACCATCTCGAAAATGGCGGTGGTAAAAGCGAACGAGGACGAAGACTACATCTTCCATCCACATAAGACCGTTACCACCAGCCAGCCAAAGACAAAGTTAGAAGAAGCTGTTTCTAAAAGATGCACCATTCTCACTTCAGCCGGCATGAACGGGTTTGGAATTAGCAATTGAGCACTCATCACTGAAAACAACAGCGCTACTGCCAACCCGGCTTCCCACCAATGACCCTTCATTATTCGGATAACAACCACCGCTATGGCGGTCCAAAGTAAGGCACGGACAACTTGAAGTGGGATAAGCAAAGGCGTGTCGCGTATCACACTGCTTATTTGTGCCCAAAAACTGCCTGGATCATTTCCTCCGTAATACGCGCGAACTGCCTCACTCTTCCAGGCAATGAAGTAGCCGAAAGTGAAATAAAGGACCAGGTACAGAATCACAATAACGCAGAGCTTCACCAGCCACTCAGGCGCTGGCATATTCAAGCACGAACGGCTTCCGTCGTCGTTTGCTACTGGACTTTTCTTTCCAAGAATCGAGACAGCAAGCAAAGAAAAAACCATTGCGAAAACTGCCCCAAATAAGAAGAGGCGCGGAAGCATGCCTGATGGGAGCTTGACGAAGAATGCCGTCTCGATTTGCGGGAGCACCGTCATTACGCCGTACAGAATTGCGAACAACGGGAGAATGAGATTCCATCGCGCAACAGTGGAGCGAAGTATTATGTTACTTAAAACAATCGTATTCAGAACGCTGACCAACAAGACGCCAACCACGGCTGCGCTAGCATTGACGGTAGGTTCGTCCGGACGGGGAAGCAATGCTGCTGCGATGAAGATAAAGCCAAGAAAATGAATGGCGACTAGTCCAACTATTCGCAGGGCAAGAAAAACGGCTTTCATCATTTTCCAATTTCCGATCTCAGTTTTGAGTTTGCCAGACCAAACTATCTAACGACGGCACTAGGGAAGTGGTTCAAGCTTGGTGAGGCTTTGGCTTGGTGTGTATGTTCCGAACAATCAACAAAGCCGAGATTGGAGAACCTAACTGCACTTGCTTGTTGAGTACTGGGAAGGACCAACGAAACCGCAGAGCATCCCTGCTTGTGTGGTGACAAGCAGATAACGAAATGAAAAGCGGTGATTCTCTGCGTAAACTCCACACCGCCATACTGCAAGTTTC
>DATJKB010000245.1:0-19942 GCA_035491875.1 Pyrinomonadaceae bacterium
GCTTGTCGCCAGCTCAGCTTTTGCCCCTGGGCATTGACTACCTTAATTCCTACCCTGCGTTTACCCCACGTCGCTTGCCGCTGCGAACTTTCCTGGAGGGCAAAGTATAAAATCACCGGCAGGATGAGCACTAAAAAGGCAAGCAGATCCTTCGTCCAGGGAGAGGCTAATACAACTAATTCACTCGTGATGCGCATGGTGCTAGTTCCTATTCCAAAGAGAACCAGGATATAGGCCGCGATCAGTATGAAATCGATCGCAAAAGCAAGAAGGCGCTTGGTAAATCCAGCGGTGCGATTAGAAACCTCCGAAGCATTCATGCTCTAGACTCTTTGTTTGAGCTTGCCCAGAGCTTCACTTATCGCAGCTTTATCGTCAGCACGCTCTTCTTCTTGTCCTTCTTGGCCGGCATGCTGTTCTTTCTCCTCCTGACCTAACAGCCGCTCTCGGTACTGTTGATTCGCAGTTGCCATGTCGACTTCTAAATTCTCTGCAAGTAAAGGGAGTTCTTCAATCGCACATTCCAGTAAGAGGATGTCGCCATGAACACTCGCCGCTCTGTTCGGCACCTCCCTCATTGACCATTCCCTATTAAAGAGCGCAACCCACTCAGGAGTGGGAGCAGCAGAAAGTTGGAAGGGAAATTTTTTGGAGTGTCTTCTGGAGCCATCACGCACTTGGGACTGTTCCGGGTTGGCAATAATTGTGATGTCTCGGAAATCAATGGACATTGGATTGCTCCTTTAGCACCTGCGTTTCTTTAACTCCAAGCCGTGCGGCTATATCTCTGCTGAATGATGAACTTTCTGAAAGTCATAAACTTCAGCGAGAAATAAGGTCATTAGCGTGTGTAGGTGCGCTGTTGGGAAAAAGCTAGGTCGCCACTCTTACTGATGGACCATACTCGCCATGCCGATTTTCCCCCGCTCAGCAAGTAGCCGCTTGAGAGTTTGCGCTCGTGCCGGGGTAAGAAAAACAATCGTGTTCGTCCCCGACTCGTGTCTTTTCCAAACAAGAACTCGACAATCTGGCCGATCACTTCTTTGCTCTGGCTCGGTTCCCAGGCGAAGTCACCAAATCGTTCCCCTGCTGCGGGCAGCGGATACACCCCATCAGGCGTGAGCAGCTGAGCCGGCTCGGGTGCGAAGCCAGAAGCTTGCTCGTCGTCGAGTAATCTTTCGAGCGCCGGTGTAGTTAATGGACTTCGGGCCACCGTATTCACAGGGTCATCAGTGATTGCGAGTAGTTGCCAAGCACCATTGCTTTTTCTAAGCACGGCAAAAATCGATTGTTGGCCCAGGTCGCCGCCGTACAGTGATCCCCGATCAGTAAACACGCGTCTCTGTGACGAAAAGGTACTGACAAGTGAGACGAACGCAAGATTGCGGTTGCCGGAGACTCGGCAACCCCTCACCGAGTCAACCTGCGTGTCACTATCGGCCAGGAAGCACTTCTGACCGAGTCGAGACGCATCCGAAACCACTGAGAGCGTCGATTGGTCGCAACTAAGATACGCGCGTGCTGCGAAAGAAGCTGTTTCCAATGCCTGTCTCAATTGTGGTTCTATCGTCGGCGAATCGACTGGAACACCCAACTCCGCGTTACACACAGGTCGTCGCATCGATAATGTTCTGGCTGCTTCGTAATTGATGGCCGAACGTATCAACATTACCCAGCCGCGTTGTGGTGGGAGGAGCGAACCCAGCGCCTCATGCACTAATACAAGAGACGAAGCGGTCTGATAGTCTGTAACGATCCCGTCGAACCAGCCATTTGCAGTCCTGATACCAGAGAGCACTCCGTAGTTATCGAAGGTTAGAACTTCCGGTTCGTTATGCTCTTGAAGAGCTTGCCGGAATTTTGCGGCGAATCCCATTGCGCGGAAAGTCTGCACGTCGATTGTGTAACCGAGGTTCTCCACCTGCCGACGGAACTCAGAAGGAACAATTGGTTTCGGTAAGTCGCCCGTGTGAGGCGAACCAATTATCCAGATTCGGATCACATTGTTGGCTCGCGCATGCGTTGCGGCGTTCACCTGAGCGATTAAGCCGCCGTAAACAATCAACACCAGTGAACTGTAACCGAGAAGGTTGAAGGCGGTCTTTCTCATCGTTCACCTCCAAAGGTATTAGTGGACCAACCGATACGGCTTCGTATATTCAGGAACAAGCGGTGTCCACCAATCTACCCATAGTTTAGTCAATATCTCTTGGCCAAGTGGTACACCATGCGTTCGTTCGCTCAACCTGACTTGCCTCAAAAAACTGGTCAAAAGCTCATCGGTGATCTTGCTTGCTTCAATCGAGAGCGACCGGTCTGTAGTTAACCGGGCGGCAGCACGGCCGATGCTGACCCTTACGATAGGATTATTCGTCTTTAACATCGGGGCCAAGATCGTCGCCAAATCTTCATAACTCAGAGTGCGCCGGTCGGCTGCGATCCGTAGAGCTGTGGCACCTTTGTCGCGCACATCCATGTCTGGATCATTAACCACACGCTCGAGCGCAATCAAAACAACGTCTTTTCTGCGCCACCCTGCGATTGAAGAAAGAATACTCAGCCTCACTCGCGCATTTTCGTCGCTTCTAAGCATACGAATGTAGCGTTCGAACAAAGACGAGTTTTTCTCTGCAAGCGCGATACCCATGACAACGCCCTGCTCCCTCAGTTTCGGGTCGGTGTGCTGTAATAACCTGAGAGCCTCCTTTTCAAGCAGCTCCTCGTCAACTATTAAATGAGCCCCGACCATAAGGCCATACGAAATGTAATCATCGCGTTCGAGTTCCTTAAGAGTTATCAGGTACCTCTCCGATCTGTTTTCCGGTGGAAGTGCTGAAAAGTAATAGTGGATTGATCTGACCACGCCCAATTTCAGCGATATTGACTCCGTCTTCCAATAACCGTTTTCATCTTGCAAATCGGGAAAGCCTGCTTTTGCCCAGGCCACCAGTTCAGACAACGGGTCGCTTTTCCCTGATTCAATCAAGTGGTCTTTGATCACTTTGACTGCTTCAGGTCCAACCATCTCTTTGTTCAAATAGTTTTCCAGGGCATCGATAGTAGGCCTTTGAATCTGAGCGGCGAGATGGAAAGCTGTAGCGGCAAGCATCGTCAGTAGAGTGGTTAGTTTGAGAATTCTGTTTATCATCTCAAGCCAGGGGAGAAAATCTTCTTGCCGTGCCGTTTGCGCTAACCAACTTACTTGCGATCGTCGGCGACAGACTTCTTCGCTATTCTGCTTAACTCCTTGTCACCTTTGCTTCGTGTGATTTCGTGGATCGTTTTTGTTTTTCTGGACAAAACGGAACGATCCACGAATTCACACGAACTAAACACGAACCCAAATACTTCCGATTTACCTGAGGCGCTTGAAATATACAAGTTCCGGGTCGCCCTCATTCCAAATTGTGGATATTTGAAGCGGGCAACGTGCAAAGAATCAGCGCGCAAGCTTCACCGGAATGAACCAAGGTAACGGATTGCAGGTAGGGAAGGGTGGCTGCCCCCGCTCAATCCGCCTTACCCTCAACGTTGAATGGATGGGAGATTGAGCGGGGGCAAGCCACCCTTCCTCACCTGCATTCTCTTGCCTTGAGTTGTTTCAATGAAGATCGAGTGCCGATGTACCGCACGTCGCATGTTCAAATCGAGATCGACGTTATGTAAGTCGAACGGCGGAACCACCGTTAGCTGCAATTATCTCGGCTGCGTGTTTCTATCTCAATCCGTTTGAGATAGGATACCTCGCCAAGTTACTTCGTTTTCATTGCCATCCAAACCCCAGTTTAAGAGGAGTTCAAAGAATGCGCACCCTAAACCGCGTCTTGACCACCTTCCTGATTGTCGCTTTCGTAATCTCCAGTTCCCTTTCAGTTACGTCGCTCGCTCAGAACGGTCGGGGCGCGAAGCCCGACCCGAAGCCATCCGTCGACGCACCCGATACTAGCCCCGTCAGTGAGATGCGCGCTGCAATCGAGCGCTACACCGTCGATCGCGGTAGTCTTGCGCGCTCGTATACGGTCAGCTACTCCTCCGCACGACGCGAACGTTTTCGAAAGTTTTATTCTGACTGGCTTGCGTCTCTGCAAAAGCTCAACTTCGATTCGATGAGCCAGGATGGCAAGGTCGACTACATCCTTTTTAAGAATCACCTCGAATACGAACTGCGACAGTTGGATATTCAAACTCGGCAGATTTCTGAGATCGAGCCTCTTATGCCGTTCGCGAAGACGATAGCCGATCTGGAAGAAGCTCGACGTCGAATGGAACCAGTTGATTCTGCGAAAGTCGCAGCTCTTCTAACCAGCTTAAAAAAACAAGTCGATGACAAGCGACGAGCAATCGAACCGAGTTTGCGGCCGGAAGGACGAGGCAGCGCGATGAGTCCAGCAACGGACGGCGCTGTAGAGCCTCTGCGAGTGAAAAAGACCGTCGCAAACCGTGCTGTGCAAGCACTGAACAACGTTCGGGGAACTCTCAGAAACTGGTACACCTTCTACAACGGTTACGATCCTGTATTCAGCTGGTGGAACGAAGAACCTTATCGCGCACTCGATCAGTCGATTACTGGTTACGCAACTTTTTTGACTGAACGTGTCGTAGGTATTCGTTCAGAGTCTTCGCAAGGCGCAGCTGGACCTCAAGGTGCCGGACAACGTGGCGCTGGCGGTGGCGGTGGAGGCGGTGGACAAGGCGGCGGTCAGGGCTTTCAGAGACCAACGAGTGCTGCGGCTCGACCGGGCGATACGAGCGACATCATTGGCGATCCAATTGGTCGTGAAGCGTTATTAAGCGAACTCCGCTCCGAAATGATTCCTTACACCCCGGAAGAGGTCATCGCAATCGGCGAGAAGGAAATGGCGTGGTGTGAAAACGAAATGAAGAAAGCGTCGCGCGAGTTGGGCTATGGCGATGATTGGCACAAAGCGCTCGAACACGTGAAGAATCTTTACGTTGAGCCAGGCAAACAACCGGAGTTGATCAAAAAGCTGGCGCTGGAGGCAATCAAGTTTGTCGAAGACAACGACTTGGTAACTGTGCCCGAACTTGCGCGCGACAGTTGGCGAATGGAAATGATGACACCAGAGCGACAACTCGTCAGTCCCTTCTTCCTGGGCGGCGAAACGATCCTGGTTTCGTATCCAACGAACACGATGGCCCACGAGCAAAAGATGATGAGCATGCGCGGCAACAATCCACACTTCTCTCGCGCAACGGTTCATCACGAACTAATTCCGGGTCATCACCTCCAGGGATTCATGGCAGCACGCTACAAACCCTATCGCTCTGTTTTCAGCACACCCTTCTGGTCTGAAGGAGGAGCTCTGTACTGGGAACTCTTCCTCTGGGATCTTAACTTCGCGAAAACACCCGAAGACAAGATCGGCATGCTCTTCTGGCGCATGCATCGCTGTGCGCGGATCATCTTCTCCCTGAGTTTTCACCTGGAAAAAATGACGCCGCAGGAATGTATCGATCTGCTTGTGAATAAGGTCGGCCACGAACGTGACAACGCAACCGCGGAAGTCAGACGCTCATTTGATGGAAGTTATGGACCGCTCTATCAGATCGCGTACTTGATCGGTGGGCTACAAATCTATTCGTTGAATCGTGAGTTGGTTAAGTCAGGCAAGATGACGAACCGCGCCTTCAACGATGCCGTGCTCAGAGAGAATCGAATTCCGATTGAGATGGTGCGTGCGAGTCTGACAAAGCAAAAGCTGACCAGAGACTTCCAGACGAATTGGCGGTTCTATCAATAGGCAAGATGCAGAAGGCAGTAGGCAGAAGGCAGTAGGCATGGTCCCTGCTTGCTGCCTTCTGCCTACTACCTTCTGCTCTGAATTCCTTGACACGTCCCATGCTCAAGAGTAACGTTCCCGCCAGTTAGAAAATTCTCAACCTTTCGTTTCTTGTGTCTGCTCCTCGCTGCCACACCTCAAACGAATACTTTTAACTTCATCTGGAGGTAAAACTGTATGTCGTCCCCACCCAATGCATCGGATCAAGATTATCCATGCCATGTAGACCTTCCTGTCCAAGACGAATGCTGCGTCAGTCCCTGTGATCCACCGTGGCGCAAGGATGAACAATGTATCTACTGGTATGAGACACGTTATTTCAAAGTGCCTCTCCGTTTTGACAATCAACCAGCGGCTGCCGATCTCGGCGGAAGGATTTACATCGAATTCCGAGTCATCTATGAGCACAAGCTCTGTTTGCTCGGCAAACAACATGGCCCATTGCTGTACACGCAAACGTTACTGCCCGGCGAAAAGGTGACCTTGTACCACAGCGATCGGTATCGTCGAATCACTACTGAGACGGACCGCTTCTCAGTACAAACAACCTTCACGCAATTCCTTTCACTCGTTCATGAAGCCAGAACGAGCAACACGATGGAATTTCTGGCTGACAAGCTGTCGACCGAGAAAGGAAGCGTGTCGGGTTCTTTCGGCGGAGGCCTGGCTGGAGCGCTTGGTTTTCCGAGCGGCAGTGCTTCAAAACAAACGAGCGTAACTGATCACACCCAGCTCAGGATCGGCTCGGTTGCTCAAACCTTCAACCAATCTGTGTTCCAGGCTTCGCAGATGACCCATGCGGAACGTTCGGTGGTCATCAGTAACTATGAGGAAACGGATGTTGCGAATATAACCCGGCGCACGATTCAGAACGACAACGAGTGTCGTGCTGTTACTTACTTCATCCGAAAGATTATGGAGCTTTGGGCGTTGAGTTCGAAGGTGCTCGAAATCTCTTACCGAATCGTCGCTCCGAATCTGCCAGCAGAGTGGCATTCGCTCGACGACCTGGCTTGGCTGCCGGCAGTCCTTCAGACCCAAGTTAAAGACGCCGCGAAGAATTTGCCAAAGGTCGATGAGGTGGTAGTCGCACCAAGGCCAATTTCACTTCCCACCGATGGCACGGTTTACGATCCGGAACTTGCCCACTGTTGCTCATGCGAGCCTCAACGTGAGGCGGCAATTCAAATCAGACTGGAGAAGCAAAAAGCCGAAGCGTTAAAGGCATGTCTCGAAGTGCAACAACTGGAGCTTGAACTGAAGCGGCGACAACTGTTGTTGGACAACGGTGAGTTGGGACCATTCACACCAGGCCCGGCTCCGGAGCCACTTTAATCCATGACCCCATTAGCAGAAGAGGCGGAGAATTCTCCGCCTCTTCTTTCATAAATTGTTTAGTCTGATTAACCAGCAGCTTGAAACTGCCCGATCTCACCAGGTTTTCGCATCATCTTATTAACTTCGCCGATATGCTGTTCCTCTTCAGCAATCAGCCGGCGCGCATAGTCTTCCAGCAACACTGACCGATCGCGGACCAACTCAAATAGTTTTCGATATAGCACCAGCCCAGCCTTTTCAGCTTCCAGGGACTCCAACAAAATATCGCTGATGCCATGCTTATGGGTTTCCAGCAACGCCCCTATCTTGAGCGACGGGTGTTCACCAAATTGCGTGACCAGTTCGCCGGCTTCATTTGCGTGCTCAAGACATGTGGTTGCTTCTCCACGCAGCCAACTGACAATCGGAATCCTGTTATGTCCAAATACCATCAGTGCATAGTGTGTATAACGAACCACACCCGCCAATTCCGCTTCCATGATCTGATTCAAGAGCGTGACCGCCGCTCCGGTATCAAGTTTTTCTTCAGCCATGTTCTTTCTCCTGTCAGTCAATGACCATTAAGGGTGTCCGTTACTTTCAACACTCTGCGCAACCTCCGCGTCCTCTACGTCTCGGCGGTTAGGTTGGTTGGAAGCACTACCGCAGAGCCGCAGAGGACGCGGAGGTTGCGCAGAGTGTTGGACCGCACAGTGAACCTTACCCCATTCAGAAACGAAGTGACAAACAACTTAAACCGCCGTCCATCTTTTGAAACTCCGACATCTCGAGCGCGATCACGTCGAACCCTAACCGCTTAAGTTGCTGTGCCAACAAAGGGAAGCCCGCTGCGATTAAGACTTTGCCGTTCACTGATAGACAGTTCGCTGCGTAATCCTCGCCTGCCGGAACGCGGATGAGTTCAAACGCGCGAAATTCGGATCGCTGCACAAGTTCATCAGTCGCGACCAAACAATTGTCGCCCAAAAACGCAATGCCACTCTTGAGGTGTAGGATGTTACTAATCTCGCGAATATCAATCAAACTACTGGTGTAGTCCCACTCGTTAAGAAAGCTCGCAAGCTGTCGCGCTCCGATCTCGTTTGTGCGGTGCGACCATCCGATAAAGAAGTGGTTCCCTGCCTCGCAAACGTCTCCGGCATCCACCGTGCCCGGAGGCTCAATTCGTCTGAAGTCCGGAAAGAATTCGCGTAACACCGGCTCGATTGCGGCAACTTCTCCCATGCGAGGTTCAGCACCCGGGCGAGTTAACACGGCTCCGCGCTCAGTGAGTAGCGCAGTGTCTTCGACAAAAGTTGAATCGGGAAAGTCTGCGTTTGGTTCAAGACGGATCAGTGATAGACCACACTTCGTGAGCGCGTTGCAGTATTGTTCATGCTGACTGAGAGCGCGATTGTGATCCGGCATACCTAAGTCAACGCGAGTTAGACCATCTGAGAATGTAGAAGCGGGCGGCCGGACAATCGCTCGAGTGAATTGCGACATGCATGTGAGATTGCGACGTCAAAAGCCAATCAGTCAAGCACCGTAAGACCGATACTCTTTGACTACTTCACTTTTCCCATCAGCTTCCTGATCGTCGGCGTGAGCAGCCCCAGGATGCCGGCAGCTACAAGCAGACCTGCTGCGATCCCGCCGTAGAGTTTCACGAGCTGCCACGAATTTTTCGCGTCAAAGAAACCTGACAGGTACCCCGCCAGCTTGTTGCCAAATGAAGTAGCCAGGAACCATGTGCCCATCATTAGGCCGACGAACTTCGGTGGAGAAAGTTTTGTTACCGTACTTAGACCAACCGGACTCAAACACATCTCGCCACAGACTTCGAGAAAGTAGAGTCCGACTAACCAGAGTGGGCTGATTTTTCCGGATGCCGTCATCATGCAGGCGGGAACTATCAGCAGGTAAGCAAGACCAATGAAAAGCAATCCCAAAGTGAACTTTGCGGGACTCGACGGTTGCCGATTCTTTGACCGAACCCAGATCATGGAAAAGATTGGCGCGAGCATAATCACAAACAAAGGAGTGCACGACTGTAACCAACTGGAAGGGAATCTGATCCCAAAGACTTCAGTACGCACCAGTTCCCTGGCAAACAAATTCAAGCTGGCACCCTTCTGTTCGTACGCGGCCCAGAAGAGGATCGTGAATGCGAAGAAGATCACCATCGCGGCAATGCGTTTCCAATCACCTGGTGTAAGCGGTTCGTTTATCGCCGCGTTCTCTTTCTGCTTCGCCCGTTGTTTTCTACTCGAGCCGACGCGCTGCAAGGTTTTCGCATTCAGCAGGTAGATGATCAATCCAAGCACCATGCCGACCCCGGCAGCACCAAACGCAAAGTGCCAGCTCTGCGTTGGTACGAAGCCCATTCCCGCAATAAACCGCTTGAAGCTTTCACCCTGGGCCATATAACCGCAAACGAGTGGAGCCGCGAGTGCCCCGATGTTGATGCTCATGTAGAAAAGCGAAAACCCACTATCCCGCCGCGGGTCATTTTCCCGGTACAGACCGCCAACCATTGTGCTGATATTGGGTTTTAGCAGACCCGTACCGATCGCTATGAACGTCATACCCAAATAGAAGGACGTCATCGAGTGAAAGATCATTGAGAAGTGACCCAAAGCGATAACGATGCCGCCGATCAAAACCGCGAGTCGCGCGCCAAATAGATAATCCGCCGCGAGCCCGCCCGGCAGCGCGGTGAGATAAACGGCCATTGTGTATGTGCCGTAGATTGAAGCAGCATCCTTCACACCGAACCCGAGACCACCCTGCGCGGGCGCGGCGGTCATATAGAGGATCAGGATGGCGCGCATTCCGTAGTAGCTGAAGCGCTCCCAAAGCTCGGTGAAAAAGAGTGGACCAAGCCCCTTCGGATGTCCGACGAAACCACTAGTGTCAGCATCGATATCCGTGGGAGCGTCCACTGCAACAGCCACTTCTTCAGCAGTTTCCTTCATAGTTCTATTTGTCTGAGCGGAGTGATCTGGAAGAGCGCGCGCATTATGCGAGACGGTGGGGTTTACATTCAAGGAAGAATTGCCAGAGACGACCGACTTCATGTCGGTGGCACTATTCAGCTTCCTTGTAACCCTGTCTATGAAAGGAGGAGCCGCAGATTCTGACTCATTGACTTACTAATGAGTACCGCGAATCTGCGGCTTTCGTTGGCTGGCTTGTTAGAAGGTCCCCGTCAGGAGCAAGGGATCTGGAAAGGCCCCCCACCTTTCAAATCCTTGCTCCTTCGTGCACCGCGCGTGAGCTCAATGGCTTGGCGCTGGCCGGCAATAGTAGAAGTTGCCTCGCATCCTCCAGTTTCCCAAATCAAACCTTCGTTGAGCACCGCAACTTAGGCAGACGCGATACGCGTGTCCTTTTTGGGAAAATGGGCGGCTCATTTCGCGGTGCCAGCAACCAAACATTCGTGCGATCCAGTTGCTGATCTTGTCGGTGGCTTGCAGGGCTTTGACCTGACCGAATTCTCTATTCGACATCGCTAATTGGCCTGTATACATCAGCTTTTACCTTCCACGTCGTTCTTTTATTGCCTCTCACTACGATAACGCGCAAAAGAACGGGAAATCGGACCATTTTGAGATACACGCTTTTTCAAACGAACTGCCATTAGCAGCAGATCCTGCGCGGATTCTCACAGATCAGGCGAACAACCACGGTCAGTCAAAACCGACTCCGTTAAATTTCTGATCCCGCTTAATCCCAGAAATCTGTCGCTACTTCTGCTTTGGTGATACCGTGCGCACGATTTCTGTCTTATACTTCGCATGATCTGGAAGCATTTGACGGGCAGCAACCACCGTAATTCTTCGTGTCTACTCAAGCCTCTGACAACATCACGCAGTTACTGATCGACTTATCAAACGGTGATCGCGCCGCGGTTGATATTTTATTGCCTGTCATCTACGATGAACTACGAAAACTTGCGTCGAATTATCTGCGCCGTGAACGCCCAGATCACACATTGCAACCAACGGCGCTGGTTCACGAGGCCTATTTGCGTCTTGTGGATCAAACACGGGTAAACTGGCAGAATCGCGCGCATTTTTTCGGCGTCGCGGCGCAGATTATGCGCCGACTGCTAGTCGATCACGCCCGCAAGTTCAACGCTGAAAAGCGTGGGCATGATTTTCAAAAGCTCTCCCTGGATGAAAACATCGATCGGGCCGTCGAACGCAGCTCAGATTTGATTGCGCTCGACGAAGCCCTTAAGAGTCTGGCCGAATTCGATGAACAAAAAGCAAGGTTGGTGGAACTGCGGTACTTCGGTGGCCTCTCCATCGAAGAGACAGCTGACGTTCTGGGCGTAACTCCAACAACGATCAAACGTCACTGGCGATTTGCAAAAGCGTGGCTGTACGAAGAGATGCAGAAGAAGTAACTTCCCACATTTCAGGTGGCAGGAGCACTAAGCAGGAGCAGGCAGGCACCTGCTCCTGCCCGCTGCTCCTGCTCCTGTTTTGATATCTGGCAAAAACTCAGCAACAAAGCATGACCCCTGAACGCTGGCGACAAGTTGAAGAGATCTTCCAGTCAGCGCTCGATCTTCACCCCGAAGCTCGCGCTGCGTTTCTCGCAGAGGCCTGCGCGGCTGACCACACGCTCAAAGGACAGGTCGAGGCCTTGCTCTCGCAACACGATAGTGGGGGCGGCCTGCTCGAACAGCCCCTTTACGGCACCACTGAGATGAACGCTATTGAGTCTTTAATAGAGGACTCAGATCCGTTAATCGGACGCCGGTTGGGCACCTATCGGATCGAACGTGAGATTGGCCGCGGCGGGATGGGCGCGGTTTATGAAGCCTCACGCGCTGACAACGAATTCCATAAGCGCGCCGCAATAAAGCTCGTCAAGCGCGGAATGGATACTGACTTTATTCTCCGTCGCTTTAGAAAAGAACGACAGATCCTCGCAGGTCTCGATCATCCACACATCGCCGGTTTGCTCGACGGCGGCACTACAGAAGATGGGCTTCCCTACTTTGTGATGGAGTTCATTGAGGGTCAGCCTTTATACAAGTACTGCGACTCTCAGCAACTTAGCATCAATGAACGCCTCAAACTGTTTCGATCGATTTGCGACGCAGTGCACTATGCGCACCAGAAGCAGGTAGTTCATCGGGACATTAAGCCCTCTAACGTGCTGGTCACGTGTGAAGGTGTGCCGAAGCTGCTTGATTTCGGCATCGCCAAGTTGCTGAATCCTGAACTCGCCGGCGATATCACCCACGATCCAACCGCCACGGCGATGCGCCTCATGACACCCGAGTACGCATCTCCGGAACAGGTCCAGGGTGGAGCAACAACTCCAAGTACCGACGTCTATTCACTGGGAGTATTACTCTATGAACTGTTGACCGGCCATCGACCGTATCGATTGGTTAATCGCGCGCCGCACGAGATTGCGCGCGTAATTTGTGAAGAAGAGCCGACACCGCCAAGCATCATCATCACGCGGCCTCTCGATATTCTTCCAGGCACTGCTTCCACGGGCGACGACGAAGCCACAACACTGCGTAAGGTCTATTCGGCTCGTCGTTCAACACTCGACTCACTGCGTCGACAGTTGTCAGGCGATCTGGACACTATCGTCATGCGCGCCCTCCGCAAAGAACCGGAGTGGCGATATCAGTCGGCAGCACAACTACGCGACGACATCACACACTTTCTCGAAGGCAGACCAGTTACTGATCTGCCCGACTCGCCGACAGGCGGATCAAAGCCTCAAACCCGTAAGCACAGCGACAACGCATTAGCTGTCCTGCCTTTAAAAGTAATGGATGTGATGCCGGGTTCTGATTCGAGTCCTGATTATCTCGGCACCGGTCTCGCTGATGCGTTGATTACTCGTTTGAGCGCCATTCGCAGTTTTGCTGTGCGACCCACAAGCAGCGTGCTGCGCTACGGAGCTGACGCCGATCCGATCGTGGCCGCGCGTGAGCTGGATGTCAGCTACGTTTTGGATGGACGCGTGCGCAGAGTCGGCGATCGCATACGGGTGACGATTCAGTTGTTGAATGTTGCAGATCAAACGTCGGTGTGGGCCGGACAGTTTGACGAAGAATTTACCGACGTTCTTACACTCGAAGACGTGATTTCGACGAACGTCGCCCAGGCGATCGCGCCCCATCTTTCTGATGATGAGCAATTCCGCCTCGGTAAACGCGGAACGAACGATCCACAAGCGCACGAGGCTTACCTGCGCGGCCGTTTCTTCTGGAGCGCATTTACTGAAGATGGTTTTGCGAAGGCGATAGTTTGTTATCACCAGGCGATCGCACTCGATCCAAATTATGCGGTCGCGTACGCAGGGGTCGCGGAGTATTACAACTGGATCGGCATTTATGGCGTACTTCCCTTCTCTGAATGTTCGGCTGCGGCTTATGAAGCCGCGGCGACATCGGTTGCGATTGACGCTGGTCTCGCCGAGGGACACAGCGCTCTCGGACAGGCAATTCTCTGCCGCGACTTCGAATGGACGCGTGCTGAAAGAGAACTTCTGCGCTCCATTGAAATCGATCCGAACTATGCTGCAGTGCGCGTGTGGTACGGCTTTCAGTTGGCCATGGAGGGACGGTTCGAAGAAGCGTTGCGCGAAGCTCGCATCGCACGAGATCTGGACCCGCTCTCGATCATCTCGCGTTTCTGTGTGGTGTGGTGTTCGTATCACGCCCGGCTTTACGATGAAGTCGTAACTCTCTGCAATAAGACGCTCGATAAAGAACCGCAGAATCTCCTAATGCGATATGGCCTCAGCTATGCGCTGAGCCGGTTAGGGAAACACGACGAAGCAATCACCGAGGCCATTGCGTGTATCGAGGGAATAGGAAAGTCGTCTCGCACGATGGCTCGACTCGCTACCGCTTACGCTGATGCCGGCAAGATTGCGGAAGCCGAAGCCATACTGAAAGAGATGGACGAAATTGCCAACCATCGTCACATCTCCGATTATCACAAAGCTTTGGTCAGGGCTTCTTTGGGCCAGGTTGATGAAACTCTGGACTTGCTTGATAGGTGCTATGAGACGCGAGATGCATGGTTGCTCTGGGTGGGCGTCGATCCGGGCCTGGATTCACTTCACGGACATCCACGGTTCAACGAGCTCCTTCGAAAACTCAATCACCGGCTCGCTTCGCTTCCTGCAGTTTCGGCTTCACTGCATGGCGAACAGGAGTCAGTAGCAGTGCTTCCCTTCAGAGTACTTTCTGTGCCCGGTGAAAACACGGGTGATGAATATCTCGGCCTGGGATTGACCGACGCTTTAATCACGCGGCTCTCGAATGTGCGACGCCTTGTTGTGCGTCCAACCAGCAGCATACTGCGCTACCGATCAACAGGCGTAGAACCGCTCATGGCCGGACGTGATCTCGGTGTCGATTTTGTGATTGATGGAAGTCTGCGACGGATTGGCAATCGATTGCGCGTTACGTCTCAGCTTCTGAGTGTCAAAGAAGGTGCGACTCGATGGGCAGAACAGTTTGACGAGGAGTCTACCGACGTACTTCAGATCGAAGATTCGATTTCTGAAAAGGTCGCGGCGGCTTTACTTCCGCAGTTAACAGGCGACGAGCAACGTCAACTCTCGAAACGTGGAACCGACAATTCAGAAGCTTTCGAAGCCTATCTGCGCGGTCGGTATTACTGGAACACTTACACCGAAACTGGTCTCGCTAAAGCATTCGACTCATACAAGCATGCCATTGAACTCGATCCGGAGTACGCCCTCGCTTATACAGGCATTGCCGATTACTACAACTGGCTGGGCGTGTTCGGCGTCAAGCCATTTGTTGAATGCTCTGCTGCGGCGAAAGAAGCTGCGAGCAAAGCTGTGGCTTTGGATTCGACTTCCGCTGAAGCATACAGCGCGTTGGGCTTCGCAACTATCTGTCACGACTTTGACTGGGCCATAGCTGATGGTCAACACCGCCGAGCCATCGAGATCAATCCAAACTATGCGACCGGCCATCACTGGTATGCGTTCCACCTCGCGATGGCAGGACGCTTCGACGAAGCGCTCGCTGAGATGTTGCGTGCACGTGAACTCGATCCACTGTCGCCCGGCGTAATCCAGGCGTTGGCTTGGTGCTACTACCAGGCGCGCCGGTTTGACGATTCGATTGCCACTTATCGAATTGTGCTCGAAGCAGCGCCAGACTTCGCTTATGGACTGAGTACGTACTCGTGGACTTTGCGACATGCCGGCAAGGCGGACGAGGCCGTCAGAGTAGCTGAAAAGGGGTTGGAGCTTTCGAGTGGCGGACAGTTCTTCATTGCGTTGCTGGGCGCTGCCTATGCCGCCGCCGGTCGTCATCAGGATGCACGCGCGGCTCTCGCTCGTTTGTCGCAAATGGCCGAGCACAGTTACGTGTCTCCTTATCACAAGGCATTGATTCACGTGGAGCTCGGTGAACGTGAAGAAGCACTGCAATTACTGCACGAGGCTTATGAGATCAAGGACGCATGGGTGGTTTGGTTAGGCGTTGAGCCACAGTTGGATCCGTTGCGCGGTGAACCTGCTTTTGAAGAACTACTTCGACTGACCAGAAACCCGGCCGTTGATCGAAAGCGAATGATCGAGGAGCCTCCCCCGAGCACGGACACTGATCGACTTCGCGAACGTCCCGAACCGATCACGTCGCAGATCGCTGGACCAGCTCCGGATACTCAAACCGGTGAAAACGAAGAGGCGCGCCAGCTCTACACAGCCGGGCGCTATTACGCAACAAGAAGAACTGCCGAAGGTCTGCGGCAAGCCATCGAGCGCTTCGAACATGCGATTGAACTCGATCCGCATTATGCGATCGCGTTGGCCGAACTCGCCGATTGTTATTCGCTACTTAACTGGTACATCGAGCCCCCGCCGCCTGACGCTTGGGAAAAAGCAAAAGACGCGGCGATTCGCGCTGTCAACGCAGATCCAAATCTTGCTGAAGCGCGGGCTGCGCTGGGTTTCGTCAAGCTTCATTACGAACGCGACTCTTATGCTGCGGAGGGTGAGTTTCGCAAGGCGATCGTCCTGAAGCCAGGCAATCAAGTCGCACATCGCTGGTACGCTTACAGCTTGTCGGCGATGGGTCGTCATGACGAGGCGTACAAAGAAATGGAGCGGGGCCGTCAGATCTCGCCTCAATCGGCGGTGATTGCAACAGGCGTGGCTAATGTGCTGTTTCTCGCCGGCCGTTTTGATGATGCAATCGCTCAGAGTCGGAAAGCTCTGGAACTGGATCCCGGAGCTGTAGCCGCTCACACAGTTCTTCGCTGGTCTTACCAGCAGAAAGAAATGCAGCAGGAGGCTCTAGCGACTTTCGAGCAGGAGCGAAGTTTTGCGGGTGATACTCCGACAACACGGGCGAAGCGCGCACACGTGCTCGCCGCGGTTGGGCGACATGACGAAGCAAGAGCGATACTCGAAGAGATCCTGGTAAAGAGAAATGAACAATGGGTGACCGCTTATGAGATTGCCATCATCTATTCGTGGCTCGGCGATCTCGATAAAGGCTTCGAGTGGCTGGCGCAGGCCGAACGTGAATACGCCGTTGGATTTACTTTCGCCCGCGTAGATCCCAACTTGAAGAATCTGAGATCAGATCGGCGATTTGCAGATTTACTTCGCCGGACTGACAGGACCATCCCTTAACAGCTTTTCGAGTGCGGCGACCTGTCGCCCTTTGGTCTCGGCGCGAACACTCGTCAAAAAAGCGGCGACAGGTCGCCGCACTCCAAAGATCGCCTACTTGATTGGACCGCCGCGATCTCCAACCAGTAGTTTTTGAGGGACTTGTTTGAACTTATATCTCGACGAGCGACGGTCGAGATCAAACACCCAGATCATATCAAAGCAATCTTCTGGCCAAACGGCTGGTGCAATTTTCTCTTCACCAAGAATTTCTTGCGCGATTGCCGGAATGTATTCGCGCTGCCAACAAATGAGCACTACTCCCTTCCTGGAGACAACTTCTCGGATCATGCTTTCATATTCAAATCTCGCGAAGCTCAAGTTGATTTCACTTCCTAGTTTCTCGGCCAAAGGGGTGATGGTCTCCATTGGACGTCGACTGCCTTTGCGTCTTAATGGTTTCGAAGCGTAGAGAAATTGAGGCGTAGTAAGCGACGCGTTCTGAAGATGGCCGTCTGTCGGTGCAAAGAGAGTCGTCAATGCACCAGCTCTTTGCCATCCACGGATTTCCATTGACTCGCTACTGCGTTTACCTTTTTCTGTCACGCCGTAAGGTGTCCCGTCCTTGGCAGGCTTTTCAGCGTGCCGGATCAACATGATCCTGTTTGCTTTCGGAATCTTTTTACGCATGCTCCTAAAGTTTGCCCGCATGATAACTGCGGGCGCTCAAATGTTGGTGACAAGACTATAGAACAAGGTCCGCAATTTAACACAAGTCAAATTGCGGACCTTTTGTGCACCGCTGCGCGTTTCCATGTTCCGCAGTGAGTCTTTCAGTAGGGTCGTCTAACCACAGACACAGAACACGCAGAGGCTGTCACAAAGTTAGGCATTAGCGCTGCTCATTGTCGTGAGCATTACGCTTTTACCGCTTCGATTACACTGTAGGGCGACCGAGTCGGAATCACTCGCGAGAGTTTTAGTCCCGAGTGTCGGAAAAGTTCAGCATATTCCGTCGCAGTCCGCTCCTTGCCGCCCGGTGACACGAGCATTTCGATATCCAGGATCTTAGCGAAATCCGGCTCGTTGCCTTCACTAACCACTGCTTCGATCAAGAGCACGCGTCCGTAGGTGCCCATTGCTTTGCGAATGTTCGTCAAAATCTTGATCGCCTCGGCCTCTTTCCAGTCGTGAATGATATGCTTCAAGATGTAGCCATCGGCACCCGCAGGCACTGACTCAAAGAAGTCACCCTCTTTTAGATCGAGTCGCGCACTCAACTTCTTAATCTCTTCGCTTTCCTTCGCGCGGCCAATCACGTGCGGTAAATCAAATAGTACTCCGCGAAGATCGGGTGTCGCTTCCAGGATTCCTGTCAACAATTTTCCGTGACCACCGGCAACGTCGACCAGCACATTCAAACTTGAAAAATCGTAAGCGTTTGCAACAGCTTTCCTGGCAAGCGTCGAGAAGCTCGACATGGCGCGATCAAAGATCGCGGCCGCTTCAGTATTGGCCTCAAAGTACGGAAACACCGTCTTTCCGTGAACACGGTTCCAGGCTGCTTCGCCTGTCTTAACGCTGTAGAGTGTTTGTCCCCAAACGCTCCAGTGCCAATCCTCACCCATGAAAATGGCAACATCGCGCAAAGAACCTTCAACGTCCGAGCGCAAGAGTTCTGCCGTTGGGGTAAGACGAAAAGTGTGTTTTGGGTCCTCAGCAAAGATGCCTATCGACGCCAGCGCACGAAGAACACGATAGAGTGACGACTCGTGGGCGCCCACTTCGCTAGACAATTGGCCGATACTCTTCGGGCCGGTTGATAGTGCATCCGCAACACCCAGTTTTGCAGCTACGTAAACTGCCTGGGCATTGAGACTCGCGAGAATAGTTTGGGTCAATGCGATATCAGGCCCGGGACCTACGGGCTGACTCTCTTCGTTCTTCGTTTGTTCAAGTTCCATAGTGGCTGTAGACATGCGTGCTCCCTCTTATTTACCGATTTGGCTCCGTATAAGTAGTAACGCGCAAAAGAACGAAAGAAAGGGTCATTTGGTGGGATACGCTTATCAATGTTCGATCCGCTTCAGCTTGTTGTTGACGCTCCTTACACTCAACACATCGAAATAGGTCAACTTGTTAGGGGTCAACGAATGTCCGATACGCTTCAGCTTGTCGTCGACGTTCCTTACACTCAACTACAGGTGGAACTATTAAAGGAAAGAACTGTGCGGAGGTTTCGCTCACCTTGGATGGTGAGTGTAAGGAACGTCGACGACAAGCTGAAGCGTATCGGACATTCGTTGCCGCTTTTAATGTTGACCGATTTCGATGTCTACGAGGCGGGCTCAACTCGCACTGGCCGTCCGTCTTTGTACGACTGAGTGGCCGCAACACTCAGATTCAAGGCCGCTACCCCATCAGCACACGTCACCGATGGCTCTTTGTTTTGCAAGACGTTGTTAATGAAATCCTGCAACTGACTTACGTATGCCTGTTCAAACCGCTCCGGGAAATAAGGCACCGTGTCGTGACTGATTCCTTCTCTTGTCATTACAAAGAGTGGCGTCTCGCGAAGATAGCCAATCTTCAATGTTCCGGACGTCCCGAGAATCTCTGTTCGAATATCGTATCCGTAAACGCCGTTCCGACTCAGATCGATTGATCCCAGCGCGCCGCTGTTAAAGCGGAGACTGACAACGGCGTTGTCGATGTCGTCGATCGTCTTCATCTCCGGATACGCTAACGTTGCGCCGACGCTGTAAACGCTCTCCACCTCGCCCATAAACCAGCGGGCGAGATCCAAATCGTGAATTCCCTGGTCGATGATTTGACCGCCACTCGTTTCCGGATTCAAATATTCAAGACTTGGCCTGAACGGATCGCGCGAAGCAGATTTGAACAAAACGAGATCGCCAATAACTCCTTCTGAGATTTTTTGCTTTGCCGCAACGTAGCCTTTGTCGAAACGTCGCTGAAAGCCCATCTGAAAAAACGCGCCACTCTCTTCAATCGCGCGTTGCATGTCGAGCGCATCAGGCAAAGATATCGACAAAGGCTTTTCGCAGAAGGTCGGTTTGCCAGCCTGAGCGGCGTGCACCGCAATCTCCTTGTGCGTGCTTGTCGGGCTCACGATTACAACTGCGTCTACGCCCTTGTCCGAAATTAAATCTTCC
>DATJKB010000246.1:0-5321 GCA_035491875.1 Pyrinomonadaceae bacterium
TTATCCCCTGATAAAGGACACCTCCATGAAGAACATTCTTGAAGCGACACTCCGCGTAGCGTTCACATTGAGCATGCTGGTTTTTTGCGTATCTGTAATTTGCGTACAAGTAAAGGGACAGGAAATAACAGGCAATCTGGGGGGCACTGTCCGCGATACGAACGGATCTAATGTTGCCGGAGCTACAGTGACACTAAGCGATCCCGCGAAAGCCAACTTTGTAGTTCGCACGGTACAAACAAACGACGGTGGGGAATTCTCGGTTCCGAATATATCTCCGGGGTTGTATGCGATTGCAGTGGAGGCCCCTAACTTCAAAAAGAAGATCATTACGGACGTAAAAGTAGACGTTGGCCAGCGCAGGAACGTTGACGTCGTTCTGGACGCTGGCAACATCGCTGAAGTCGTTACCGTCGCCGCAGATGTCCTTGGGGTAGAGCTAGCCACTCCGACTGCATCGACGCTGATCAGCGGCGATCAGGCACGTGAGCTTTCTTTAAACAATCGCAACTTCGTTCAACTCGTGGTACTGGCGCCTGGCGTGTCAAGTAACCTCGACGATCAGGTGTACGTCGGCACAACGAATCCGACTGGTCAGGCGAATACGATTAACATCGCGGTCAATGGCGCACGTAGCAGTCAGAACACCTTCACGGTCGATGGGGCTGACATTACAGACCGTGGCTCGAATATCACAATTCAGGCGTATCCAAGTGTTGATTCAATCGGTGAGTTTAAGATTCTGCGCTCCCTGTTCGCAGCGGAGTCTGGTCGCAGCGGCGGCGGTCAAGTCAATGTTGTTACTCGGTCGGGAACGGACGAGTTTCACGGGACGCTTTTTGAATTTGTTCGTAATGAGGTATTCAATGCCAACGATTACTTCATAAATCAAACTGCATCAGCAGGCAGGGATTCTGACGGGAAGGCGAAGCGGCCACCGTTTCGTTACAACAACTTCGGTGGCACAATCGGAGGTCCCATTTACGTACCGCATTTTGGCGAAGGGGGACCTAGTGTAATCAAACTCCCAAGGACTTACTTCTTCTTTTCGGAAGAAGTGCGGCGCGATATTCGATACCCGACGCTGAATTCGACTGTGCCCGATCTGAACATGCGTCAGGGGATCTTTCCGATCGATATTTGTCTAAGATCCACTATCTCGGGCTCCACGCAAACGTGCACGAACATCCTTCCGGCCGGAGTTCCGATGTCATCCAAAGTGCCGATCAACCCGGTTGCGCAGCAGTATCTCGGTTTCATCTACAACAAATTACCGGCGCCGACGGACGCGCTGAGTCGGGCGCTCTCGTTTCCGGCGAAGAACGTTGCCGAATTCCGGCAGGAAATCTTAAAGATCGATCACACATTCTCGAACTCTGTCTCAGCTTACTATCGGTTTGAGAACGACAAGATTCCCACTGAAGATGTGAACTCGCTGTTCTCTTCGGGTTCAGGTCTGCCGGGTGTCTCAACAACCAGCACCAACTCCCCCGGTAAAGCGCACACTGCTCAGCTGACGTATGTGATCAACCCGAACGTCGTGCTTGTTGGTCGATTTACGCATGGTTGGGGAGCGATTCTGAGCGAAAACATCGGACTCTTAGCATTGCACAATTCGCCTATTACTCCGCCGCTGCCATTCGCCAACCAGCGTGACCGTGTGCCTACGGTTTCGGGCAATGGCTTCAGTGCGTTACAGAGCTTTGGTCCATACGATAATTTTTCTTATAAGCAGAATTACGATTCGAGCCTCACCTGGGTAAGTGGCAGTCATACAATGAAATTCGGTGGGATCTATTCTCGATATCGCAAGAACGAGAATGCGCTTGCAGGAAACAACGAAGGTATTTACAGCAACTTCTTGAACACCGTTCCGTCAAGCCCGACTCAGGGTACGGTACTAGCGCCTCAGGTGCCAGGACAGGATTCGAACTCAACGCGACGCACAAACTTCCAAAACTTCGCGAACTTTTTGATAGGAACGAATGTGCGGTTCACGCAAGCTCATTTCGATTACACCGCCGACCTACGACAAATCACTGTTGAAGGTTATGCACAAGACGAATGGAGAATGCGCTCTAACCTCACCGCCTACTACGGAGTTCGTTACTCTTATTTCGCATCGCCCTATGATAAAAACGGACGGCTCACAAACTTTGTCCCTGAATTATGGAACGCGGCTAACGCGCCACTGGTAACCGGTGCTGGCAATCGCGTAGCGGGGAGCGGAAACTTCTGCAACGGCTTGATTGCGAATACACAGAACTTTGCAACTGCTCCGGGCTGCACGCCGCTCCAGTCGCCATTCGGCAAATACGTCGTCGACGCACCGAAGAAAGATTTCGCACCGAGGATCGGTTTGGCATGGGATCCGTTTGGCAATGGGACGACATCGATCCGAACAGGTTACGGCATTTATCACGACCAAGTACTCAACGGTACCTTGCTACAGCAGATCGGACTAAACCCACCTTACCAGGAAACAGTCCAGATCGATTTCACGAGCCTTGATCAACCACTGCCGCCTGGTGCACCGATCTCGCTTGTTGCCACTGCGACGGCGCCGAACCTTCGCGGGATTCAGGCTGATTGGCACACGCCCTACATGCAACACTGGTCGCTTGATATTCAACGACAGATTAATCCCAAGACCGTCTTGACGGTGGGGTACTTCGGTTCAAAGGGAACTCATTTAATTGGCGGTTTTGAACTGAATGAGATTCCGCCCGGACTCGCCATCGCCAAAGGACCGACAGGCTGCGCTACTGGCGCCTCTACTACTCCGACAGTTCCGTGTCAGGTAGCCGGAACTGCTTTTGGCGTGGCGGGCCTCTCGTCGAACATCCTTGATCAAATTCGTCCATTTAGAGGCTATCGTTCACTGGCCATCATTCAACCCCGGTTCAATTCGAACTACCACAGCCTGCAGCTGTTCGCGCAACGGCGGTTTGCTGATGTTTCACAAGTAAGTCTGGCTTACACATGGTCGAGAAATATGACCGACAATCAGACGGATCGCTCTACCGCGCCGCAGAGTTCGTTTGATATTTCATTAGATAAAGGACGTGCGACACTGGATCGGCGTCACGTCTTTACGATGAACTATGTCTACGAGCTCCCATTCTTCAGGAACCAAAATGACTTCACAGGAAAAGTGCTCGGCGGTTGGGAGGCCTCTGGAATCATCGTAGCTCATTCCGGTTTGCCTTTTACGCCAGCGACCTCCGCCTTTGATCCGGCGGGACTCGGATTTATTCCGGCACTCGTCGCTGGCGGTCGACCAAACGTGCTTTGTGATCCGAATGAGGGCGCACCGCATACGCAGCAGCAGTGGTTCAACACCGCCTGCTTCCAAGTCAATCCGACGACGAACTCTGGAATAGCGAACGTCATCGGTAATGGCGGACGGGGGATCATCAACGGATTCCCGACGTATCGTGTCGACTTTACGATGATGAAGAATTTCAAATTCGGCGAAACAACTCAATTGCAGCTTCGTGGCGAAGCGTTCAACGTTTTCAATCACACGAACTTTCGATCGATCTCAAGCACCAACGTTACGTCCACCGTGTTTGGACAGATTGCGACGACTCGTGATCCACGTACCATTCAGTTGGGCGTGAAGTTGACGTTCTAGCGGCGGTTCGTTAAGAGCTTCCTGCCCGCGATAGCCCATATCGCGGGCAGTTATTTTTAGCAACCTCGATTCGGATCCAATAGATGAACTCGCTCCTACTCCGTTCAGGAACTGTTGTGCAACCTGCGGTAACAATGGACCGGGCATCGATTCTCATCGAAAAGGGAAGAATTGCCCGCATTGATCAGCAAGACGTAGCGCACGCTGACTTGGAGATCGACTGCTCAACCTATCGAATACTTCCGGGTTTCATCGATGTCCACATTCATGGCTCGATAGGAATCGATGTGATGACCGCAACACCTGACGAATTAAATGAGGTCTCTCGGTTCCTGGCCTCTCAAGGAATAACCAGCTGGCTGCCAACGATGGTTCCTGCCGCAGATGAGGAATATCGATCAGCTGCAGCAGCAATTGAAAAAGCGTGGCAGGACAATAGCGGTGCAAGGATCGTTGGTCTCCACTATGAAGGACCATTCGTCAATTCAGCACAATGTGGCGCGCTGCATGGCGAACACTTCAAGACCTACAGCGCTCCACGTGATTTAGATCTGTTGGCACTCCCGCAGAACGCGCCGGTAAAGATGATCACGCTTGCGCCGGAGATCGAGGGTGGCATCGAACTCGTCAGTGAACTTCAGCGACACGGCTGGATAGTATCGATCGGACATACTCGAGCCGACGAATCCATACTAGATCAGGCATTTCGAGCCGGAGCTCGTCACATGACCCACTTCATGAATGCGATGCCGCAATTGCATCATCGTGAACCTGGTCCGGTGGGATGGGGTCTTTCACGAGATGATGTGACGTGCGACATCATTGCTGATGGCATTCATCTCCATCCTTTAACTCTTCGTATGCTGATGAGGGCGAAGGGCCCAGGCGGTTTGAGTTTGATTAGCGACGCCATCGCCGCGGCCGGTAAAGGAGATGGCGATTATCAGATTTGGGGTGAAACGATTTCGGTGAAGGATGGTCGAACGAGTAATGCTAAGGGAAGCATTGCTGGTTCGGTGATTACGATGCTGGACGCGGTGAGGACGATGCACTCCATTGGCGCGACCGAAGTCGAGATCGCTCGCATGGCTTCGACAAATCCTGCGCGGTTGTTGCACTTAGATCATGAGTGCGGCTCGATTGAAGAAGGGAAGCGAGCAGATCTGGTGGCGCTGGATGAACAGGGAGAGGTGAAGCTTACCATCGTCGGTGGTGAGATTGTTTATCAACCAGCAGACTAGCACGAATACCCCCAACTGCCGTTGGGGGTATTAGTCTGATCTTTCCTCACTCCGATTGACCATCCCGTAGATTCCAATCACAACAAGTGCGAGACCGATAACTACGTGGACAATGTCGTCCGTCCTGGTCCAAAGGAAATACGTTTTGGGTGGCAGGCTCATGAAACTGGCCAACGCCTGGTAAAGATCTATCAAACCGAATCCGAGGTTGAAGCCCGCGGCGACTCGTTCATTTTTCAAAGACAAAACGAGTAGCCCAAGGGCCCCAAAGATTAGATGAAAAACATTGTAAGCAGCAGCCCCACTCGTCAAACTTTGTTCGGGCGGTACGAGAAAACCTGCGATGCCTGCCACGATCAGAATCGGTGCAAATACCGCGAGCGTGATTCGATTCAATCTCATTCCGGATCTTCTCTCCGAATAAAGTCCGGCGTGTGCGTACG
>DATJKB010000247.1:0-4580 GCA_035491875.1 Pyrinomonadaceae bacterium
GTCAGCTCGCGAATTTGAAATCTTGCACTACCTGATCCGGCGTCGAGGTGAGATCGTCACACGCGATCAACTGCTTGACGAAGTTTGGGGGTATGACAGCACCCCGGTTACGAGGACAGTTGATAACCATATCGCCCGGTTACGGCAGAAAATCGAACCAGACCCTTCGGCGCCGCGGCACATTATTACTGTTCATCGTCTTGGCTATCGCTTCGTCGAATAAACCCACGATTGAGCCGCAGATTTCGCGGATGAACGCGGATCAGAAATTACAGGAATAACTCCGCGTAGGCCGTTTTGAGTTTCTCTCGGTTCTGACCTGCGTTTATCCGCGAAATCCGCGGCTCATTCCTGTTACCTCTTCCTTTTCGGTACAACTTTTTACAATCTAGTTACAGTGTGTGGAGACTTGAAAGTTAAAACACTATAGCCTCCTCAAACATTAAAACGAGGAGAACCAAATGAAGAGATACTCACGAACCCTAATGCCCACACTTCTGATCTGTCTTCTTGCGCCAGCCGCTGTCGCCTTGGCCCAAGGTAATCCGTCGAAAACCGCCGACGCGCAGTCTGACGCGAAAAAGGCTTTCGCGAAACTTAAGACCCTGGCGGGTTCCTGGGAAGGAAGCATCATGGGCAAGACCGTGCAAGTTACTATTCGTGTGACTGCCGTCGGTAGCGCGATCATGCACGATGCCACCGGCCAATCTGGTGGGCCGGGCAATCACGAGATCACGATGATGTATCTGGAAGGTGACCGTCTGCTCATGACCCATTATTGTGACGCGGGAAACAGACAGCGCTTTGAAGGCAAGTTATCGGCGGATGGAAGTAGCGTAGAGTTCAACCTTCTCGATGTCGCCGGGAGCACAGAGAGAGGATTCGCGAAGCGTTTGGTATTCACCATGACCGACGCGAACAATCATGTTCTAGAGTTGATTTACTCCATGCCAGACGGAAAACCGGTTCAGGCGCGCGGCGAATTTCGACGTACAAAATGACCGGGCTCAAATCACGGTCACGTGAGGAATACTTATGACATCACTTTGGCGTGAATGAAGAGAGATGGATTAAACAACTGGGCTCAGAAGCGCAGTCTTAAACTGCAAGTTTCGTCGCGGAGAATTTCAAATGAAACCCAACGTTATCTTAACCATCTCCTCTTTGCTTTCGCTCCTCTTTCTTACGTTTCACCTAGCAGGCGACATCGTGTACGGGTTTGAACCGGGAGGGCTCTCAAACTTGGTGGGAGGCGTGCTCATCTCGATCGTCTGGTTGTACGCTACGCTGATGCTCGCGGAACGGCGATCGGGCTACATCATCATGCTTATCGGGTCGCTCCTTTCGTTGGCTGTCCCCATCATCCACATGAAAGGAAAGGGTGTCGGCGTCACCAGCAGGCTAGCCAATTCCAGCGGACACTTCTTTTTCGTCTGGACACTTATCGCGATCGGCGTGCTCGGACTCTTCTCCGCGATCCTCTCAGCGCGCGGACTGTGGAACATGCCATGGCGTCGGTCCCGGTAATCCAACCTAATCCCGCTTATACTTTCAGATTATCCGAACGTAATGAGACTACGGAATGATAAGACTGGGAACTTGGGAGTTTCAGGGCGTTCACTTACGCCAAGTTCGTCAATATGCGACCTGCTACGATGTTGAAGAAAAATATGACGATACTTGTCGTCGCAAAAGAAAATAAGCAATCACGAGCAATATCACACTGTGCGTTACCACATCCGACCAGGAATGAAAGACACTCAGAACAACGTGGTATGCCATCCAGACTAACAGAATCCACCGAGCCCAGTTGCGGCCACGCAGAAGAAATACGCCAGACAGAATCGCGATTAGCCGCAAGAGACAGACCCAGATGACATAGAAACGAGACCCATGCCCTCCGGTGAGTTCGCTCGCGTGATACACAAAGCCGATTGCACCGACAACAATAAATAACCAACCGAGTATGGTTACTGAGAGTGGACGATTCTTCATGGCGCACGAATCCGCGACCTCCGATAATAACCAACTCGGAGGTCGCAAATTCTATCCTCGTTAAAAGCAAACGTCAGGCTTTCGCCGCGGTAGCCGATTCAGCTTCCCCCTGCTGCATGAATTGCCTGATCGCTTCAATGTGTCCCGGTGAACGGCGTTCGTACCATTCTTCGTAACGCTTCGCAGCTTTTTCGAGATTCGAGAGCAGGTTCTTGTCAACAAACTTCTCTCGAAACTCCGCCGCAGTCGGCTTAAGTGCTTCCCACACCCCGTAAAACTCGCCGCTCGTTTCGAAGAAAAGGTCCTCGTTAAGTAGTCCGTAGTTGAGCAGCGCACAGGCTTGCTCCCAATACCCTAGCACCATTCCTACGAACGTTCCCTGCTCTGAACCAAAGGGGGCTATACTCATCGCCTCCTCGAATGTCTTCGCCTTGTAATTCCTTTGAAACCAATCGCGTGCCTGGCGAAGGCGGGCCTCGCGCCGCAAATCGTAAACTTGCAGATGTAATTGTGCCTGTTCATGAGTTGGCTTTGTTGACATTGGATTCTCCTTTATATTCTCAAACGATGTATTGATTGCTTAGCACTTAGTTGCAAGCATGTTTTCTACTATTGAGTCGAACGGAGTAACCCCAGATCGACAGGTCGGTTCTCTTTTTTTATGAGGATTCCTGGAACGGCTTGGGCTCGCTTTGCCTCAAAAGTGCGAACATGCCACGGGCTTGTCCCGTGGTACTTCACGTTCGCAGCTAGAATGGACATGAAGAAAGTAGATCGATGCCACGGCTTTGCGCCGTGGAGTCTCACGTACTGAGCTAAATGTAACAAACGTGAGACTCCACGCGGCAAGCGCGTGGCATCTGAAGTATTTCTTGTCTCTTATGGTAGCCTCGATCGTGAAGTACCACGGGACGAGCCCGTGGCATCTTGCGACTTTTGACGCAAAGCCGGTTGGGCTGGTTGTTAGGCAGCGGGCCGAACAGCCAACAAAAGTTGACGAATCGAGCCGAGGTGGTAAGCGGTGTGCGCGATGATTGACATTGCAATACTTACTTCGTCTTCGCCCCAATTACTAACCGCACGCAAATGATCGGTGACTGTCTTATAAGCTCGCCGCAGATTCTCTCTCAAAACATTCCACTCATCAGCATTTACGGTTTTGATTCGCCAACTCTCGTTCCAATCGATCTTATCCGTCGAGCCAAGCAGGAGTTTGTAGTGCACGTCGATGTAGAAGCGGATGTGTTCGGTATGTGCTGTGATGGTGGAACCTTCAGACCTGGCTGGTGCTGACGCTATTTCCGCAGAAATGGTGTCGAGGGTTTGAAACAGACTAGTGCCCTTATTCAAAAATGCGCTGGGGCCAGTTGGGTCTGGTCCTTCGAATGTTTCTTTGAGAAGTTTGATGAGTTCATTTGTGAACTGCGTTTGAACAATCGGTATCATAGAACGTCCTTCTCAGTTGTCAGAAATACCAGTCCAAATTCCTTGCCAGAAATGTCAGGTTCGACGTTATACTAGCCCACGCAGAATACGGACAACACCTCGCCAGGAACAGTCGACCACGTAAGACTCGGAATCCCCCCTGCATCAGTCCAACGTCATTGCGTGACCGCTCTGGACATGAGTCCAATATTTGTATTGAGCGTTGGGTAAGCCTCGCAACTAGAGTTTCTTTTCCAAAGGGTTCTTCGGAAATCTAACACACACAGTCCACCACTGTAAGAATTGAAAGTCTGTTCGTCCTCGACTGTATAGGATGCGTCTGGCCCCGAGTTACGTTCAACCTCAAAAATTCGTTGAACTCGCAGGCATATTAAATACCGGGAGCGGCTCGGTCATCTTCGGCGTTGGTGACGAGGTCGAAAAAATCGCTTTCGATGATCTCGTAGACGATGTCACAAAGAATGGTCAAAAAAGGGTTCGTTTGCTCAAGGTTGATTGCGAAGGCGCGGAGTGGCCCATACTCCTGACGTCTCAGCGGCTGCTTCTCATCGATGAAATCTGCGGCGAGTTTCATGAGATTGGTGGTGAGCATGTAGAGATCAACGAAGGTCGGGAGGGTCGCGACCCAGTCTTCAATTATGGTGGAGCGCCTTTGACGATTGAACTGCTGGTGAAATGCCTGACAAACGCCGGCTTCACGGTGACGTATGAAAGGCATCGTCGGGCCAACGGCACTCTCGAAGGATTGGGTCTCTTTTTCGCTAGAAGAACGTCTGGGTCAGAAACTTTAGCTGCGAACTAAGCCATGCATGATGAATCTTCCCTCACGTCTCAGAATGATCGCCATCGGTTACAACACCCACGGAACCGGCTTAACGCGCGTGATGCATGCCATCATGCGCCGCCTCGCAGACCGTCACGAGATTCACTACCTCGGAATCGGCTACTCAGGTGAGGTCGTCCACGACCGAGGTCTCACGATCTATCCCACAAATCCGAAAGGCGGTGATGTGTTTGCTGCTTTTCAGGCGATCAGAATGATCGAAGAGATCCATCCGTCGCTGATAGTAATTCTCCACGACATTTGGATGTTTGATTACTACCTTCGCATTTTTAAACCTTACAGAGATCAACTGAAG
>DATJKB010000248.1:0-4680 GCA_035491875.1 Pyrinomonadaceae bacterium
CGACGGGTTTTTGTGTCGCCTCAGCGCAGCCCTATCATGGAATTGTTGAGGTGTTTGGATCTGATATGCGGTACGCATTCATCGGCAACCCGACGCGATGTCCGAGTGTGGCCGCGCCACAGTTTGTTGCTAATGGAACCCTGCTATCAACTCCAAACGGTAGTTTCGCCGGCGATGCGATGGCTAACACGCTCGCTCATGTGCTGAGCACGACAGTCACCAATCCTCTGGGCACGGGTTGGTTTGACAGGTATGGATTGCAGAATGCGGACAAATGCGATGGGGAATTCGGAACAACCTATCTAACCACGAACGGCGCTCGTGCAAATATCAAACTGGGCCAACGCGACTACCTGATTCAACAGAATTGGGTGAATGATCGAAAAGGACGCTGTGCAATGTCCGCGTAGCAGTAATCAAGTAGTCTCTCCGTAACGAAGAGGCCGTCAATTGACGGCCTCTATCGTTTGATTCATTAGTGCCCGCAAGCGCAACACGCAAACGGGCGTCTGTAGGACGAAAAGCGATTCAGGTGAGTGGACAAATCAATGATGAGCACCATGGGCTGAGGACGCCGCCTTAGAAGAGTCAGCTTGCGCCGCGGGGTCGGCAACCTCTATGACAGTTCGCATCCAGGGGTGTATGCAGCACTGAAATCGCTTTGTGCCCACCGGAAGGTCCGCACTTCCGGCAGTTGGTCCTGCTTCAGTCGCGCCTGCCGGGATGAAAACTATTGCCCCAAAATTAAGGCATTCAGGAGCTGGAACTGGGTTACCGGAGATACCGTTGAGTTCATTAACAAATCCACCGCCGAAATTAGCCACCGGCGTAAAGGTGTGCACTTCACCACCGCGATTTTCGATGAACGTTGGGCGTCCAGTGTTGATGTGCATGGCACTCGGTTGGTTTCGCCAAGCGTGCGCATCCTGCGTCTCTTCAAGTTCCTCGATAAATTCTGCAAACGTTGTATGTCCCTTGCCAACGCAGGCACCATCACCCAATACCGCGTTGAAAGTCGTCGGATCACAATCGTCGTACATCCTGATCTTTTTATCACCCTGTACGGCGCCTGCGCCCGTAGTGAGGCTCAACAGAGCGACGGCGGCAAATGCCGTCCAGAGCACGGTTCGGAAATTCAATCTTTGTTTCATAGGAATCAACCTCTTAGTCCGTGCCGACACGAGGGGGCTGGCCAGTGGCAGCAAAGACGGACTGACTATCTGGGCTGGGAAAGCGCAGCAAGCTATACATCCCGCAAGTTGGATTGTCAATGAATCTGAAGTTGGACCAGACAGCACGTCGCGCTGTAATCGGCAGTATCCGGGTCGAGGAACTGCACGCAAGTCGACCGGTCTTCTATAACGGCGTTCGGGAATATTGGTTGACCGCTTCAATCCTCGCTAAAATCACTAACTCCGGGTGTATAGTTCCCGATCTCGACAACCATGGACCTACTGGAACGCGAACAATTCCTCGAGGAATTGGAGGCCATCTTTGCGGAGGTAGTTGGGGGCCATGGCCAGTTTGTGCTTGTTAGCGGCGAAGCCGGGATCGGAAAAACCTCTCTCGTCGAATGGTTTGTTGAAACACATCAGGAACAGGCGCGTCTCCTTTGGGGCGCTTGCGACGCCCTCTTCACGCCGCGCCCACTTGGGCCTCTATACGACATCGCTCCCAAAGCTCAAAGCAACCTCCTGACACTTCTCGAAGATGAAGCGCCTCGTGCTTCGATTCTAGCGGCTGTGCTCGAAGAGATGGATGGCCGCACACCTTCAATATTCGTCATCGAAGACATTCACTGGGCCGATGAAGCCACACTCGATCTCCTTAAATTCCTCGGGCGCCGAGTCAATCGCGTGAAGTCAATGATTGTGGCCACGTATCGTGATGACGAGGTTGGTGCTGACCATCCATTAACACTCGTACTAGGAAACTTGCCACATCGGTCAATCTCTCGGCTTCGTCTTCCGCCACTTTCGGAGGCAGGCGTGAACACTCTCGCAGCGCGTGTGGGCAGGCACAGTGAAGATCTTTTCGAAGTGACAGGAGGAAATCCGTTCTTCGTCACTGAAGCATTAGCCAGCAAAACACCTGGTGTGCCGAATACGGTGCGCGATGCGGTGATCTCTCGCGCCCGAAGACTATCTCCCTCCGCCCGTGCGGTATTGGAACTCGTTTCGATCACGCCTGCAAGAACTGAGATGTGGTTGCTAGATGAAGCGGGTACCGCGGATCCCTCCTCGCTTGACGAATGTGTAAATTCGGGGATGCTTCAGTGTGATGACGATGCGGTCGCCTTTCGCCATGAACTTGCGCGACTGGCAATCGAAGATTCGCTGGCACTGTCGCGTCGTCGGAGCCTGCACGTAGAGGTGTTGCAGACCCTGCTTAAGCGAGACTCGGAAGCGCTGCTCGCGCGCATCGTCCATCATGCAACCCACGCTGGTGATCCGGCAGCTGTCCTTAAGTATGCACCTTTGGCCGCCAGGCAAGCCGCGGCACTTAATGCCCACCGAGAATCAGCATCGCATTACAACACAGCACTGCAACATGCAGCCGCACTCGCGCCGGAAGAACGGGCTGCGTTATTTGAAAGCCGTTCGTATGAGTGCTTCCTTTCAGATCAAGTTGAAGATGCCTTTTCAAGTCGTCGGAATGCGCTCGAAATCTGGAAAGAACTGGGCAACAGACAGAAGCAAGGAGATAACTTGCGGTTTATGTCGCGACTCGCATGGTTCCTGGGTCGAAAAGCCGAAGCGGAAAACTGTGCCGTCGAAGCTGTCAGGATTTTGGAGGATCTTGGTCCGAGCGTTGAACTCGCGATGGCTTACAGCAATCGCTCGCAACTGCACATGCTTGCTGATGAAAGTCAGGACGCTATCGTTTGGGGATCCCGCGCAATCGAGTTGGCAGAAAAACTTGGGGCGACTGAACCACTAGCTCATGCGCTGAACAATGTAGGAAGCGCACAGTTAGTTGTTGGTAATGAAGAAGGGCGCTTCAAGCTGGAAGAGAGTTTGCGACTGGCGCTGGCAAACGGTCTCTACGAATACGCGGCTCGAGCCTACACCAATCTTGCCGATGCTGAGTTGAGACTTCGCAACTATCAGCGTGCGAGACCTTACCTTGATGATTGCATCTCCTACGCCACCGAAAGCGGATTCGATGCGGCGAGGCTTTATATGATCGCGGAGCGCGCTCGCGCTTATTTCGAGCAAGGCGATTGGGAAAGTGCGGCGGAGGAAGCCGGGTATGTGTTAAGCCAATATCGAGTATCGCCCATCTCAAGGATTCCGGCGCTCGCTGTGTTGGGCCACCTTCGAGTTCGACGTGGAGACCCTGACGCTGAGCGTTTATTGAACGAGGCCCAGGAGTTGGCCACTCAAACCGGCGAACTGCAACGCGTTGGGCCTGTCGCTTCGGCTCGCGCAGAGCTTGCATGGCTCAAGGGTCACCTGGAACAGCTGCGGCCAGAACTTACTAGTGTTCTTGAGATGGCCAGAAGTCACAGAGACCGTTGGGTTGAAGGAGAGTTTGCGTTTTGGATTTGGCGGGCTGGTGGTGCTCCACAAACGCATGAACGAATTGCAGCACCTTATGCGCTCCACATGTCAGGCGACTGGCGCGCCGCGGCAAATGCCTGGAAAGAAATCGGCTGTCCATACGAAGAAGCTGTTGCGCTCGCTGATGGCGATGAAAGCGCGAAGCGAGACGCGCTTGAAATCTTTGAACGTCTAGGGGCTGGTCCAGCCGCGGAAAAGTTGCGGCAAACACTGCGCGCAACGGGCGCCAGGGGGATTCCACGTGGACCACGGCCAAGCACCAAAGAAAATCCCTCGGGTCTTACGAACCGGCAACTCGAAGTCCTCACGTTAATGGCTGATGGACTAGGCAACGCGGAAATCGGCGACCGGCTCTTCATTTCAGCCAAGACGGTCGATCATCACGTGTCTGCGATTCTCAGTAAGCTTGAGGTGCGAACGCGTGGAGAAGCGGTCGCTGTTGCTTCTCAGGCGGGTCTGATTAATCACAAGCGGACAGCTACTTAGTAAACAGAATCCGACTGTTCACGCTTCAAGTAAGACCTCGGGATGTTTTTTGGCAATCGTGAGCAACTTAAGCGCAGCATCGCCGGGCTCTCTTGAGCCCTGTTCCCAAGCTTGTACAGTTTTGGGGCTGATGTTCAGCATCATTGCGAATACCGCTTGTGAGCAGTTGAGCCTTTCACGTAGTCGAGCGATGTCTTTAGGTGACATTGCCTTTGGCGGTCGCGGGGCTTTGATTCGCGTTACTTTTAAATCGCGACGCCTGCCACGCTCAAAAGCAAGCGCATCCACCATGGCCGCCTTAAGATCCCCAAATGCTTCATCACTCATGTAGTTCGTCTTGTTCGTCTGCACCTTTCGACTCTTTCTTGTCTTCACAGCTCAACGTTCCTTTCTAATCTCCTGGCTCAGTGCGCCGATGATCCGCTTTTGATCTGGCGATAAGTGGGCTCCAGACATTGTCTGACTATACTACTGAGTAGTATACTGAGTCACAATTTGCTGAGATGCCTGAACAATCAAACAATGGCTTTGTCTTAAAAGTCGAAAAGATGCCACGCGCTTGTCCGGTGGAACTTCACGTTTGCGGCTACCTTCTGACGGGAACTCAACTACAGAACGGGAGCGAAGCGAC